>JBFZAD010000125.1:0-4531 GCA_041309125.1 Candidatus Omnitrophota bacterium | reverse complement strand
TTAACTGAACGCTTAAAGTCAGACTCTTTAAATCCTAGGCCCATAAGATTTCTCTTGGCCTTATATTCTAACTCGAAAAATCCTATATTATCCAGCTTATGCATTATATCTCCATAGATATTTGAATCTGCCTTTTCACTGGATTCTAAAGATTCTTTTTCTCTTATCAGCTCTTTTGTTGCCATATCTCCTTGAGTGATCTCTTCTAAAACAGTTATATTTGACTTAAAATTTGCCTCTTGAGGAAGATAGCCTATTCTTATGCCCCTGTCAACCCGGATCACTCCAGACGTAGGTTCTTCTAAATTCAAAATTAAATTAAATAATGTTGTCTTCCCTGCACCATTGGGTCCAACAAGGCCTATCTTTTCTCCACTATTTATATTCAGAGAAAATTTCTCAAATAGTTTTTTCTTGCCGTAGTGCTTAGAAAGGCCCGTGATTGTGATCATTGTTATTTGGTAAGATTACAAAAGCTGGTTGGCTTTTAGATGCTTATCAAGAAGTTTATTTTATTAATTAGTCGGCAAAAACTCTCCCTTTAAAATTTCAGGTAAGGGCTTTGCATCAATCCTTATTCCACCATCATGTTCAATTTTTAAGGTATAAATAGTTCCAGGTACAAACATGGTACCTGGCGCTTCTATTTGGGCATTCTTGATGCCTATCTTTTTTGCCTGTACAGGATTAAGTGCGTATTCCCAGAATCTGCTCCAAAGCTTTTCTTCAAAGGAGTGCATAAGTTTATCAATCTTGTATCCTGGCGGTATTGTTGCGGCCTTGGTTATAACATATTCTTGTGTATTTGCGCCATCAAGCATAAAGACCTTTAAGAAGATATAAGCGCTTTTATCCCTCATTAAATCCTTTCTCCTTATATGAATATCATCAAATCTGATAACCAATGACTGGAATTGAAGAATATTTCCTGAAAATGTAAAATATCTGGGCTCAAGTGGATTTCCTATTGAATCGAACTCCAAAAATTTTATCGTTGTATAAGTCTTATGGGTCTTTTCATCAAACTGTACACCAGTAACTAACACCTCCGCGATCCTTGAATCGGCCTCTAATCTAGAAATCACCTCTTTAAGCAACCTGTTTTCTGCAATATATCTATTTATAAAATAGTACAGATAAACACCTAAAAAAATTAAAATTATTACAACAATAATAAAAAGTATCTTTTTCATTATTTTCATAATTACTTTATTTTCCATTCATACGAACCGCTAGATTGATTGTAGGCCTCTATCGGCGTACCTACTGGAGCATCATTTTGCAGACGCTGGGCATACATCTTTTGAATCTCATTAATAGAAGTCTGATTCTTGCTGGCCAAAGCCTGGTAAATGATCATACGATCATCATTTTCTTGTTTAACAAGTTCTGCAATAGAAGAATCTCCTGATGTAGAACCTATCATTTCTAGCAAGCCTTTTCCATTCTCTCCTATTATGCCCTTTTCTTCAAAAGATGAAATCTGTAAACGCCTGTCTTTGCGTCTTAATGCAGCCTGTTGTACTTCAGGACTTAAACCATCCTGTGCAAAGCATGTTCCCAAAAAGTAATCAAGCAGACTTTGGTTATCTTTTGATTTTTCTTGAATTTTTGGAGTAGATCCAGAAACAATATCTTCAATTGCGTCTATATCTTTTTGCACATGCTGGTATATATCCAAGCGCATAGATATATCCACTTTAATCGGTTCTTTCGGAGCCTGCACCTGAACCTTCGCACAGCCAATAAACAATAAACATACAAAAAATAAAACCACTCTTTTCATCTTGACCTCCTCATTAAATATGATTAGTAACATATGAATATCCAATTATCCAATTACCCTGCCTGCCGGCAGGCAGGGTAATCTCAATAAATGACCAATTATTCAATTCCCAATTGGAAATTTATTGGATATTAGAAATTGGGATTTGGACATTTATGTTACATTATTTTAAAATCATGCAAAACAATCTGTAAATTCCTCTTTCCAGTATCACCTTCTAAGTCAATATTTAAAACAAGATTACCATCCACTAATGACAATACAGCGCTTCCATTATTATAGCTATAATTCTTAAATCTTTCCATCATTATATCAAAAGATTGATTGGAGCTTTCTGCTATTTTTTTTAAATATTCTGCATCTTTTATATTAAGAGCCCCTCCAGGAGCAACTGCTATGAGATTCCCATTAAGACCAATAAACTGTAATCCTGTTCCCCTAGAGGATAACTCTCCGCTTATCTTGCCGTCAACACCAACCTTTCTCTCAAGATTAAAATCTTTAACTAATCTCTTGAGGTCTATATCTGTAAGATTAGCGGTAAAGTCGTAGCTGACTAGTCTGTCTATATTAATCTTTGCCTTTAAGTCTAATTTACCACCCAGAAATGAACCTGTTAATGAATTTACCATGATATCTCTGCCTTGAATAATGGCAGAACCTATCATATCGGTTATCTCTATCTTACTATACTTCAGTTCTGCCTCATTGACATCGACCATTATTTTACCACCCTTGATAAGAGATAGCAGGTTGTACTCAAAAGATAACTCTTTAAGCTTAAGATCATACAGTGGATTTTTTGCAATCCTTAACCCTGATATTACAATTCTGTTAAAGGGCCAACTTATGTTAAAATTCTCTATTTCAACAGAGCTACCTACCAACACTTTAGTGATCTGCCTTTTTATCACAAATAGAATCAGTGGGTTGACGCATAGACATATTAGAAAAATAACAAAGACAGTTACAAATATAACTTGGAATTTAAGTTTCATTTATTGATTTTAAAATTTAGGCCATAAATCCCTGGTAAATAAACCAAAGGCCGACTATAATGGAAGTCATTCTCGCTGCGACTCTGACATTTTCAAATCTAGATATCACGCTTGAAAAAATTAAAGGTACAAAATAAACACTTGTGGCTAAAAAGAAAAAAAAGAAAAATATAAGGCTTTTTACTATATCTTTTGTTCCTGCTGAATAACTGATTGCCAAAATAAACGGCGGGCAGATATTAATCCCAGCCAAAAAACCAATAAAAAATAGGTTTTTCGGTTTCTGTAAAATTCCTTTTTTGAAACAACATATTTTTAAATTAGGTAGATTCTCAGCTAGCCCGTATATAACCATAATACTGCCAAGCAATATAAAAAGATATGGGATAACAATCCTGTGGATTGATAAAATATCTTTAGAATAAAAGCCTACCATCCCTGCGGCAAGGCCAACAAAAAGATATCCGGATAATCTTCCAAATAGAAAAAGGCCTAGAGACACTGAAGAACTTTTAATAGAAGCCTCCTGCCTTGAAAAAATAAATGGGATTAAGATCGGAAAGCAAAAACCCAGGCAAAAAATGCCAGTTGAAAATCCAAGGGCTATTGCCTTTATAATCATTTATACATCCTTTCTAGGGCCTTCTTTCCCTCTTCGCTTATTAAAGCCTCTGTCCATACAACTTGCCTTTCAACAGATACATCGACATATTCAATTCCATCTATCCTTCTTATGCTTCTTTTAATTTGAGCGATAATGAAATCTGCATAGGGGCAGAAGGCAGCAGTGAAGATTATTGTAATTTTGGCAGTCTTTTTAAAACAATCTATCTTAATATCTCTTACTAAGCCAAGATCAACTATACTTATCCCAAGTTCCAAATCTATGATATCTTTTAAGAGATCTTGCGCTTTTCGCCTTACGCTCTCTTCTTGGCAAGATAGACTTCTATCTATTCTTTTTCTTGTTATAAGTTGCTTGCCATTTAGAATTAAAAATTGAAAAGAATATAAAAATAAAGAAGCTCCGCAAAAAAGAACCACCAAAATAATTCTTATAAAAATATTTTTTTTACCTATCACATTTTTTTGACCAAAACCTATTTTTTATTTAATGAATTTTATTTGGGAGTTACAGTAATGTTATCAAAGGTAGCATTGGTTGCTCTTTGACTTGCTCCAGCTACCCTTACTCCAACTGATCCATTTGTCCAAGTGCTATCAATCAAAGTATCTCTCCCAATAGACCATCTTATGGGAATCAGTCCACCATTTATGTCACTTACATATACTTTAAAAGATGAATTATCAGCTACTATCTTAACATGCTTCTCAACTCCAATCCAGTTATAACTAGTCCCAGGATTATAGCTATAGCCAGTAATGTTGCTACAAGTCCCATTAGTGCATTTTCTTAAACGATAACGTCTATTTAATGCATCGAACATAAAATAATAGCCATCTAAGCTTGAATAATCAGAGGCTCGAAAATGTATACCGCAGTTATCTCCAGCTAATATATTTATATCTGCTTCAATTGTGTAATTACGCCAAGATGTATCCCCCCAGCAAGCATACTGGTTTTGTGTTGTGCCAGTTGGCTTTTTTAAAATATAATCTCCATTTGATACGCTGAAATTTGACTTATTCCCAAATTGCTGCCAACCATCTGCTTGTTGATCGCCAAAATTATCCACATACCCATCTGAATCCATAAAAGCCCCGGTTGATGAATCATACACAAATA
>JBFZAD010000124.1:0-8629 GCA_041309125.1 Candidatus Omnitrophota bacterium | reverse complement strand
GTAAGAAGCAGGATGATAGTAGTGCTGCAGGAATGGTGCCGTCTGATTCCACTCCCATCTTATATTTGAGCTTGTTACAGAAGTTGTATGAAGATTGGTTGGGGCAGGCGGAATAAAAACTCCAATAAAATTAACATTAATTGCACTACCAACATTTAAAACCACATCTCTAGATCCAGGTGTAAAATTATAGTTAGTAAAGGTTGGGGTCACAGTGTATGTGCCGCTGTTAAAAATGGTAAAACTATATTCGCCGTTTGCGTTTGTCGTTGTTGTTAATGAACTGCCTTCACCGACTGCTGCAACTGTTACACCCTGCAAACCTGCCATTGATGCAGTAATCCGTCCTGAAATAGTATATGCAGTACTGACAGTTACGCAAGGTTGACTTAATATAGAACATCCAACAATGCCTGCCTGACAAGCCCTTACTTGAGCAGAATAAGGCCTACCAGCCTGAAGATTTGTTTTGTCTAGCGATAGCCCAGATACATTGTTTATCTGAGGCACCGCTGAACAATTATCATTATTTGGATAAAAATATAATTGATAGATACTGGCTCCTTCCGAAGCAGTCCACTGCCATCTTATAGAAGATGTAGTATCTGGCGGAATTGTATTTCCAGTTAGAGTCGGCGGTACAATAGCAATTGTACTATCAGCTACGCAGTTGCTTAGTTCAAGCGCAGAGCACTCTTTGCTTCCTGGCTGGCTGCTGTCTGACAAGCAAGCCATTACCTTTGCAGAATAAGCTGTGTTGGCAATCAATTGATTCTTATCCTGATATCTATTAGGTTCATTAGTGCTGGTTATCTGTGGTGTTGGGGGTACTCGGCAGCTGCCATTGTTATAAAAATAAAATCTGTAATTACCCGCGTCTTGCGATTGATCCCATTGCCACCTCAAATGTGAAGTAGTTTTAGTATCTTGATCTACTTCTACGTTTGCTGGCGGCATCATAGGTGGCGTATTTTCAGATACGCAATCACTCA
The DNA here is from genome assembly GCA_041309125.1 of Candidatus Omnitrophota bacterium. Lineage (GTDB taxonomy): Bacteria > Omnitrophota > Gorgyraeia > Gygaellales > Gygaellaceae > JBFZAD01. The sequence goes on along the minus strand of JBFZAD010000124.1, from coordinate 7,637 downwards.
TAATAGAGCAGGTTCTAATATCGCTTGATAAACATGCCCTTCCCTGTATAGAATAGCCCGAATCAGGAACCAAGCCTGTCTGGGTATAATTTAATTCGCTGGTTTCTGTTCTCTGGTATGTACCTTGGCAACCTTGACCGACGTAAGTATAAAGATAATAATAGTTAGCTCTATCTGGAGCAGCCCAGCCCCAAGTCAAGGTAGTGGGAGTTGAATTGACTAACTGTATATCTGGGGGATCTACGGGTGGAATCGCAAGAAAGTCAAAGGTCATATTAGAAAAAATTTGTAACGATTGAACAGATGGCACCATTATATAACGCACATCTGGCTCAAGCTCTTTATATGCTGATATTTGGTAATTTCCTGGTACTAGATTTCTAAATATATAGTGGCCTTCTTCATCTGTAGTTGTTCTAAGGGGCGCAAGGGGTGCACCTACATTATATGCAATAAGTTCTACATCGGGCAATCCTGCTTGATCAGGCGTTCTTACATAGCCTGAAAGTTCATACCTAACAGAATTAGTTGGAAACCCTGTAAAATTAACCTCTGCACCATTAGCATCATTAACCTCTTTGCCAGTTTCAACCACGGGAGAAAAAATATAATTATCTTTCTGAGGACTAATGTCATAGGTACCATATAGAACATTGGGAATAACATAATTGCCATTTTCATCAGTTGTTGCCGGAGGAGGAGTAAAAGAAGAAGAAGTGCAATATGTATTCACTGTAACATTTTGTATACCCCTACCATCTGCCTCTGTAATGCGCCCAAATATATTTGCACTATCAGGTGGCGGCTGGGGAGGATCGACATATGCCGTGAAATCAAGAGTTACATTACCGTCAGGCGTTTGCGGATCAGGCACTTGCACTGTTTCAATATTAAAGTAATAAACCGAGTGGACAGCAGAAACTTCATATGTACCATTCATAACGCCTTGTATAGTATAGTGACCGCTTCCATCTGTCACATCCATAGGCGGCGTGTAGAGTGATTCTGTTTCCTGGGCGATTACTGTTACTCCCTGAACAGGAAATCCAAGTTCATTTCTTACATACCCAGATATTACATAACCAAATTCATCGGCTAAATACATACCACTTATACTTATGGACAATGCTTTACTATCATTAATAGTCTGAGCCTCTGAATCCTCAACGTTAACTGAAAATTCAAAATCACCTGCCTTGGCCGGAGTGCCCAAAATGAGTCCGTCGCTCATTAAATTTAATCCTTCAGGCAAAGAGCCTGACGCACTCCAGGTATAAGGAGACTCTCCGCCTTCTGCTTCAAGTTGGACACCATAAAATGTCCCAACCTCTCCTTCAATCATACTATCTGTAGTAATATTAATTGGGGCGTCGGCAGACTCATATTCATAACTAATAAAAAGAGGATCTTTGGTTAAAAGACTTTTTTGCGATGAAGAATCATTCTTTAGATATGTATTAAAAAAATCTAACCCATATTGCAAAATTACTTTATTTCTATTGTGGTTCTGCTGACAATTCTCTATCGTTAAATATCCTCTACACCCATCTAGGTCGGCAAAATCCATATGATCCGTTTCGCTGATAAGTGCCAAGTATTTTGGAGGATTAGCGTTATCATATCCTGTCCTTCTTAAATCACCATAAAATAGATGATCCTGGTCATATTCGCCAATCAAATACATAACAGGAACATCCATTTTTTTAAAATCCTCTGGTGTAATATCCCTGATGCCTGCAGCCATCATAAATGCTGCTTTTATTCTAGGGTCATGATTTTGCTCATAAGGAGAGTGCGTTGCACCGCTGGTGACTTGGGAAGTCCAGCCACCCAAAGAATGGCCAGAAACACCAATTGCATTTTCATCTATCGCCTGATATAAAAATGATCTCTCGTCTTTATTTAGTTTCAACACCTCATCAATAACTGCCTTAATATCAATTGCCCTGTCAGAGCTAGATTCAAACCAATCGCCTCTGGGAAGCTTATTAAAGGCCTCTTTGTTCATCACAGCTTTATCTAAATTTAATTTATTATCAATAGAGCTCATCAGGCCAATAGATTTAGGGGTGGTTTGATACAAATTATTTTTTATATTTTTGAAAAAATTTTGACTTGTTCCAGATATACTGCATAAACAGGAATCTTCATGGTCAGGGGCTACGACCACATAGCCTTGACTAGCCAGGTATTGAGTGAAAAATACCGACTGAGTACCGCAACCTGAAAACCCATGAGAAAAAACTACTAAAGGATATGGGGCATGACTCTTATCTATTAGGCCGTCCAAAGCTACGCTCCCAGGCAATACTGCCCTTTTGTAATTATACACTGCAGGATCATCGGATGATGGATACCAAATGGCCAAAGTGAGCTCCTTTGTCGTTCCACCTGCAAGACCATAATTAAACTTATAAATTTTATATCCTACACTCAAGCAATCTTGCTCTTGTGCCATAGAGCCCAAATTAGAACAGATAAAAGTGTATGAAAAAATAATTAAACCTACTAAAATAATTTTTTGAGTTAAATTTTTCATCCTATCCTCCCAGTATTTTTAAATATGTTTAAAAAGTTTTCAAAATAAAAGCCAAAGGACAAAAATATCCTTTGGCTTTAGTTGTTAACTAAATAGGCTGTATTTGTAGTTTTTTTCTGGCACTTACTGACCCTGTTAAGTGTTTAGGTTTTATTTATCGGCTCTTTATTCCCGAACCTATCATTTAGCTTATCTTCGATTCGCTAAATGATCTCCCAAAATAAAAAAACCGAACTTGCCTCACCCGGCAGCTCGGCTTTCCTAAAATAATGGACCCGTGGCTTTGTGTCCTACCCTTTCGGATAGTTTACCTTTATTTCGGATTTGCAATACAAGTATACACTATATTTATATTATAAAACAAGGGGGGAGAAATATTTTTCTGTAACCGTTTTCTTCAAGATATTAGAAAAAATATGGGCAGATGAATTTACCTGCCCATACTCTTAGTGCTTTTATATTGAACTTCTAAACTACACAACTCCCTGTTCTAACATAGCATCTGCTACTTTTACAAAACCAGCTATGTTTGCTCCCTTGACATAATCAATGTATGATCCTTCCTTGCCATATTTTACACACTGCTGGTGAATTGCAATCATTATATCATGCAGCTTTTTATCAACCTCTTCTCTTGACCAAGAGAGTCTCATGCTATTCTGTGACATCTCAAGGCCTGAAGTAGCAACTCCACCTGCATTTGCTGCCTTGCCAGGTGCGTACAAGATTTTTGCCTTCTGGAATACCTCAACTGCTTCAGGAGTCGAAGGCATATTCGCACCCTCTCCTATTGCAATACAGCCATTCTTAACAAGTGTCTTTGCGTCATCCTCATCTATTTCATTTTGTGTTGCTGAAGGAAAAGCAATGTCACATTTAACAGACCATGGCTTTTTATCATCATAATATTTGCACTTAAATTCATTTGCGCAATCTTTAATCCTGCCACGCTTTACATTCTTAAGCTCCATGACGCATTTTAATTCTTTTGTATCGATTCCCTCTGCATCGTGAATAAAACCATTAGAATCTGAAAGCGTTACCACCTTTGCACCTAGCTGCAGGAGTTTCTCTACGGTATATTGGGCTACATTCCCAGAACCAGATACTGCACAAATCTTTCCCTTAAACGATTCTCCTCTTGTCTTAAGCATCTCTTCCACAAAATAAACACAACCATAACCGGTTGCCTCAGGCCTGATTAAGCTTCCACCCCAACCAAGGCTTTTACCCGTTAGCACTCCAGTAAATTCATTTCGTAATTTCTTATATTGACCAAATAGATACCCGATCTCTCTTCCTCCAACCCCAATATCACCTGCAGGAACATCTGTATCAGGACCAATATGCCTGGAGAGTTCAGTCATAAAACTCTGGCAAAATTTCATTACCTCATTATCAGACTTTCCTTTTGGGTCAAAATCCGAGCCGCCTTTACCGCCTCCCATAGGAAGAGTGGTTAAGCTATTCTTAAAAACCTGCTCAAATGCCAGGAATTTTAAAATGCTCAAGGTTACGCTGGGATGAAATCTCAAACCCCCCTTGTACGGACCTATGGCGCTATTCATTTCTATACGATAGCCTCTGTTGACCTGAACTTCTCCCTTGTCATCAAGCCAAGGGACCCTGAACATAATCACTCTTTCGGGTTCAATCATCCTCTCTAATATCTTTGCCTCTTGATATTTTGGATGCTTTTCTATATAAGGCATTACAGACTCAACTACTTCACTAACAGCCTGATGAAATTCACCCTCACCAGGATTCTTCTCAACTACCTTTTTCATAAAATCTTCTACTTTCTTTGCCATTTTTTACTCCCTCCTTTTAAAATTATAACAAAAAAGGCATCCTCCATTGGTTAAATATAAAGGACGCCTTTGTCCACTCAAATACCTCTTTAGATTATGTAAATATTATATTATATTTTATTTTGTTTCTTAGTCAAGCAATTTTATTGACATTTTTAAAACACATTCTATACGCCTATTTCCTTACTTAGGATAACTGCTTCGGCAATTTCGCGCATAGATTTTCGTGTGTTCATAGACTGGCGTTGAATTCTACGAAATGCATCTTCCTCTGTAACCCCCAAGGTCTTCATTAAAATGCCCTTTGCCCGTTCAACTGCTTTTCTTGTTTGCAGCTCTTGTTCAATTATCTTAGATTTTAACATAAGCTGGGCATTCTCTATTGCAACCGCAGCCTGATTTGCTACCGCAGTCAAAACTGCTATTTCCTCTTTTGTAAATTTGTGAGGGCTTGAAGTATAGCTATTTAAAACACCTATGACCTTACCCCTCACACACATAGGAACAGAAAGAAGAGAGCAAAGATTTTCTTTTTTTGCAATATCCCTATTTCTATAGGCAGGATCCTTTCTTACGTCTGCCACAGTAATTGGCCTATTATCCATTATAACCCTGCTAACAACACCCTCGCCTAATTTTATGTTTGGCTTTTTATTATAGGCCTCGCTTACTGACTGGGTTGCACGTATTGTAAGCTCTTTTTTATCCTCATCTAATAACATAAGAGAACAAATCTTTGAATTCATAACTTCAGCGGTAACAAGCACTATCAGCTTTAATATCTCTTCTAGATACATATTTGAGCTGATAGTTTGTGCTACCCTAGAAAGCGCCTCTATATGTTTCTTATATAAGACTTCTTGTTTTTTTGTTCTGGCAGCCATTATAATTTGGATATGAATCTTTTCATTCTGCTCAATGCCTCTTTTAGATTGTCATAGCTTGATGCATATGAAATCCTTACATGGCCCTCTCCTACTTCTCCAAATGCAGTGCCAGGTACAACTGCTACCTTCTCACTCTTAAGAAGCTTACTTGCAAACTCTAGAGAGCTCAAACCAGTGCTTTTTATAGTTGGGAATGCGTAGAATGCCCCATCTGGCTTTATACATTTAAGTCCCATTTTATTTAATTCAGGAATTACGAGTTCTCTTCTCCTTTTGTATTCTCTCTTCATTTCTTGGACGCTTTTTTCAGTTAGAGGATCCAGTGCTTCACATGCAGCCATCTGGCCAATAATAGGAGCGCACAACATTGTATACTGGTGTATCTTTGTCATAGCAGCTATAATATCTTCATTACCACATGCATAACCGATACGCCAACCTGTCATTGCGTATGCCTTTGAAAAGCCTCCAAGGTACAAAGTTGATTGCTTTGCATCTTTTAAAGAAGCAAAAGGTACATGATTATAATCATAGGTCAACTCATCATATGCCTCATCTGTGATGCAAAGTAATTTATTTTTTAGTATTACTTTTTTTAGCCCTTCTAATTCTTTTTTTGTATAAGAGACACCTGTTGGATTTGAAGGATAATTGAGTATTATCGCCTTTGTCCTGGAATCACAATTGCTTTGAATCATAGAAGGAGTAAGCTTAAAACCATCCTTTATCGTAGTCTTAATAATAACGGGCTCTCCGCCTGCAAGAGTAACAATCGGCCCGTATGATACATAACAAGGCTCTTGAACCAATACCCTATCACCTGGATTAAGTATTGCCCTGGCTGCCAGATCAAGTCCCTCGCTCACACCTACGGTTATGAGTATCTGGTTCTCTGGATTAAAATTAAGGCCATATTTTTTCCTTAAAAACCTCTGCAGGCCCATCCTTAACTTATATAGTCCCTTATTAGAGGTATATGATGTGTAGCCCTGCTCAAGAGAGAAAATGCCCGCTTCACAGATATTCCATGGCGTTACAAAATCAGGTTCACCCACTCCAAGAGAGATCACATCAGGCATGCCTAATACAAGATCAAAAAAAACCCTTATGCCTGAAGGTGCAAGTTCTTGAACAGTTTTAGATATATAGTTTCTCATTGTCTTAGCGGTTAGCGATTAGCGGCTAGCGGTTAGTATACTATACGCTAACCGCTATCCGCTAAACGCTAAATTTAATAAGAGATTGCTATTCTTTTATTCTCTGCCTTTTGCCTCAATATGACTCCATCCTCTTTATACTTTTTAAGCAGAAAATGAGTCGTTGTGCCGCGGATATTCTCCATACATGCAAGCTTTTCAGCAACAAAGTTAGAAACAGTATGGATATTCTTTCCTTCAACTACAAGTAATAAATCATAAGTGCCTGATACCAGATAGCAGCTGGTGACTTCCGGGAATTTATATATCCTTTCAGCAATATGGTCAAAACCTAAATCCTTTTGAGGCACAATATTGACTTCGATTAGAGCGCGCACATCTGAATCTTCTGATCGGACTAATTCTTTGTTTATTACTGCCTTGTATTTTAGGATTACGCCATCTTTTTCATACTTTTTTATTGTATTCTTGACTTTTTGTGTGCTTTTTCTTGTAAGCCTTGCTATCTCAGCTGGTGTTCTTCGCGCATCTTTTTCTAAAATCCTTAGTATCTCATCCATTTTCACCCCCGGAATATTTCAGGCATCTGCCTCTTATGACAGCTTTCCCTAATTGTTTTCTTAACCTTATCTATCTTTTCTCTTTTTGCAATTTGCTTTTTATTATTTTCTAACCGAAAGAGGATATCATCCAATTCGTTATAAGTAATTCCCATTTCTCCTTCATCGGTCTGCCCAGCCCAAAGCCCAGCTGAAGGAGCGCGGTCAATAATATCTTGAGGCACTTTTAGTTCTTTTGCTAACTTCTTAACTTGTAACTTTAATAAATTAGCAATTGGTAATATATCAACTGCCCCGTCGCCATATTTAGTAAAATAACCCATCATGCATTCAGACTTATTGCCAGTGCCTACAACAAGATAGTTGAGCTTATTTGCAAAATAGTACAATGTAATCATTCGTAATCTCGGCTTCAAATTTGCATAAGCAAGCTTAGAAGCCTTTGGAAGTCTTTTTACAAAGAGGTCAAAAACAGCAGTTAAATCTATCAATTCCGTCTTTATTTTAAACTTCTTTGCAAGTTTCTTTGCAAACAAAATGTCTTCTTCCATGCTGTGACAGGGTAAAATAAGTGCCAAAAAGTTACTGCCAACTGCTTTTTTTGCTAAAACTGCAACAACGCTAGAGTCTATTCCTCCGCTAATACCCATCACAAGCCCTTTGGCATTTGATTCTTTAACCTT
>JBFZAD010000123.1:0-6621 GCA_041309125.1 Candidatus Omnitrophota bacterium | reverse complement strand
GCTAGCTACCTTTGATAGATTAAAACCAAAGCTTACAATGATAGAGATAGTCAGAGTCAATTCTTCGTTTTTGTCAATATAGACCTCTATGCCAGGTTTATAGTCTTTGGCAAAAAATTTCACAAATTGGTCTTTAAAATCTGAATATAGATAGGCAACGCCCTCTGTCTCCTGAGTTGCAATGCCTGCCACAGAAGACAAAACTCCCTTGTGGATTTTGATATTTCCAAAATTTGTCTTTGTTGATTCGTATCTCACCTTACTCCTCCTTTGTCTCTTCCTGTAACAGCTCTTCAACGAAATGCGTTGAGATATCTGACTTGATAAAGTAGGCATTGGTTATCAGCTTTTGGTGAAATGGGATGGTTGTCTTAATGGGAGATATCTGGAATTCCGACAGGGCTCTTTGCATGATCAGCCTGGCTTCTTCTCGGTAGTTTCCATAGGTTATTAATTTTGCAATCAGTGAATCGTAGTGCGGCCCTATAGTGTAACCTGCATAAATATGTGTATCTACACGTACACCTGGCCCACCTGGAAGATTGAGCGATTCTATTTTACCAGGGCAAGGGCAAAAGCCATTTTCATAATCTTCTGCATTAATTCTGCATTCTATAGCAGCTCCTTTTATCTTTATATGGTCCTGATGAAGTTTTATCTTTTTTCCAAATGCTATCTTTATCTGCTCTTTGACAAGATCTATACCTGTAACCATCTCTGTTATGGGATGCTCTACCTGAATCCTGGTGTTCATTTCCATGAAATAGTAGTTATCTTCTTTATCAAGTAAGAATTCGATAGTACCTGCGCCTTGATAATTTATACTCTTGGCAGCCTTTACAGCTAATTCTCCAAGACGCCTTCTTAGTTTTTCATCCACAGCAGGTGAAGGGGTTTCTTCTAATAATTTTTGGTGACGCCGCTGAATACTGCAATCTCTTTCTCCAAGATGTATTACATGGCCGTATTTATCTGCCAAGATCTGTATTTCAATATGCCTTGGTTTATCAATATATTTTTCAATATAGACGCTTGAATTGCCGAAATTTGCCTCTGCCTCAGCCTGGGCAGTCATGAGAGCGCCAATCAATCTAACATCATTATGGCATATCCTCATGCCTTTTCCTCCTCCACCGGCCGCGGCCTTTATTATTACAGGATAGCGTAATCTCTTAGCTGTTTTGATTGCCTCATCTTTATTTTTTACAATAGCTGTGCTTCCGGGCACAATGGGAATATTAATTTTTTGCATAGATTGCCTGGCAGCCATTTTATCTCCCATCAACTTAATATTTTCAGGAGTAGGTCCTATGAATGTAATATTACAAGACTCGCATATCTCGGCAAAATGGGCATTTTCAGCTAAAAAGCCGTAGCCTGGATGTATTGCCTCGACATCTGTGATTTCTGCGGCGCTGATTATGGCGGGTATATTTAGATAGCTGGCGCTTGATTGAGCTGGGCCTATGCACACTGCCTCGTCAGCAAAATTGGTATGGAGAGAATCCTTATCTGCTTCAGAATATATGGCAACCGTTTTTATATTTAATTCCTTGCATGCCCTTATAATTCTTAAAGCAATTTCTCCCCTATTTGCAATTAATATACGTGAAAACATAGATTTAAATTTAAATATTAGGCAGGTTCCAGAGTGAACAGCGGTTGGCCGAATTCAACTGGCTGGCCATTTTCTACCTGCACACTGACAACTCGGCCCTTTATATCGGATTTAATCTCATTCATTAATTTCATCGCTTCTACGATGCATACAATCTGGCCAACCTCAATGGTGTCGCCGACATCAACAAATGGAGGTGAATCTGGTGAAGGCGCTCTATAGAATGTACCTATCATTGGAGATTTTATTATGAGTTGTTTCGAAGTTGCCTGGGGTTCAGCGCTGGGTGTCTCTCTTGACTTGGCAATTGGCTCTCTTTCGATAATATGTGGCCTTTCAAAGATAATATTATCGTGTTTGGCCAATCCATCTCTTCTTAGTCTTATCTTTGTGCCATTCTTTTCAAATTCAAGCTCCATAAGATTATTCGCGTTCATTAAATCAACCATCTCTTTGATTTCTTTTATATTCATCATATTCTCCCTCTTAATCAGAAACTATCGCAAATGTGGTTTCTGGTTACTTTTATTTTACGCCCTGCCAACATATCCGCCGGTTCTGGTATCTATCCTAACTATGTCTCCGGGATTGATAAATAACGGCACTGAAACTATAGCGCCCGTTTCAATTGTCGCAGGCTTACCAGTAGATTTGGCAGTATCGCCTTTTAAGCCCGGTTCGGTGCTTAGGATTTTAAAATCTATAAAATTCGGCAATACAACACTTATTAATTTATTCTGGAAAAAAGTTCCTGTTACGATTAGGTTTTCCTTTAGAAAATTTATTTTATCTGACAAGATATCTTTGCCTATTGTTAAATCTTCATAAGTTTCATGGTCCATAAAATGGAAGTTTTCCTGATTATTGTAAAGGTATTCCAGTTCTCTCTGTTCTACGAATGCATCCTGCAGCTTGTCATCGGTTTTAAATGTGCGTTCAATCAGGTTACCATTTTTTAAATTTTTCATTTTTGTCCTGACAAAAGCAGCTCCCTTGCCTGGCTTTACATGCTCAACGTTAATAATAACATATGCATCATTATCTATGCTTATAGTTACACCTGTTTTAAGTTCGTTTATACTAAGAGGCATATTATTTTTTCAAAAGCCTACTAATAACTTTTGCTCCTTTCTCTGTAACAATAACTAAATCTTCAAGTCTTATTCCAAATTTATTTGGTAGGTAAATTCCAGGCTCAACTGTAAATACCATACCCTCAACTAAACAACCGGTGCTCTTACTGGATATATCAGGCTTTTCATGAATTTCAAGCCCAACGCCATGGCCCAGGCTATGAGTAAAATAGCTGCCTAACCCTTTGGAATTAATAAAGTTACGCGCAGCTAAGTCTATTTCTTTAATATCTACGCCAGGCTTAATCTTGGCTATTGCCCTGGCTTGTGCCTCTAAAACAATCTCGTAAACCCTTCTAAATGCTTGTGTTATTTTACCCAAAAAGAATACCCTTGTCAAGTCAGATTTGTAGCCCTGGTATTCACAGCCAAAATCTACTAAGACAGATTGATTGTTTCTAATGGTCCTGTCGCTTACAAGCGCATGAGGCATACATGAATTAGGACCAGAGGCAATAATGGTTTCAAAAGAAATTGAAGTTTTATACCTTTTTCTTATAAAATATTCTAAATTAGTACACGCCTGGTATTCCTTGATGCCAGGCCTTATTGTTTTCTTAATAAATCTGAAACCCTCCATTGTTCTTTGAGTGGCATGAGTAATCTTGGAAATTTCAGAATCGTCCTTTATCTTTCTTTGGTTTTCAATTAGATTTACTACAGGTATAAGTTTAATTCTGGATCCAAAAACCTTTTTTAGCCTTGTGTATTCAGCAAAGGGTAGTCTTCTAGATTCAAAGCCCAAACGCTTTACCTTGGTCTGAAGGCATGCATCTCTAATTGCCGTAAAAAGATCAGGCAGGCTTTGTTTAACCGCTGTATTTTTTAAGTGAGCCCTTGCTTCGTAAATATAGCGCGAATCTGTTATTAGGAAGTCTTTTTTAAGACAGGCTATCATATACGAATCACGCGCATCCCAATCTGTAAGATATCTTATGTTAGGCTGATGGGATATAAGAATCGCATCGATATTTAATTCATCCAGTTTTAAATAAACCTTCCCTTTCCTTTTTTCCATAAATTAAATTTAAAGGATTATGATATTATTTGGCAGGCGGCCTCTAATCCAAGAATGTAGCTATTCACACCAAAGCCGGATATCTGTCCTCGGGCAACGGGGGCGATTAAGGAATTATGTCTGAATTCTTCCCTTGCGTGTATGTTAGACAGATGGACCTCAACCGTTGGCAGGCCACTGGCTGATATCGCATCGCGAATGGCGATGCTTGTATGTGTATACGCAGCTGGATTAATTAGTATGGCACTAAATTTTTCTTTTTTTGCATTGCCAATTGCTTCAATTATATCGCCCTCATGATTAGACTGTAGGATTTTTAAGCTTATCTTTTTGCTTTTGGCAAGTTTTAACAATGCCTTATCTATATCAGAAAGCTTAAACTTTCCATATATATCTGGTTCGCGTTCACCCAAAAGATTAAGATTCGGACCGTGGATAACTAGTATTTTTTTCATAGTTCCTCTTTTCTTTATGCGTCACTACACCACACCCAGCAGGGCATTCCTATTTTAGCAATCTGCTGGGTGTGGTGTAAGTTCGGACGTACGACTTATGTCGGCCTTCGGCCTCCATAAGTCGTGTCCTCACTTAACTTATTTCTCTGCTTCATCGATGAGCATCACCGGTATGCCTTCTCGAATAGGATATTTAAGCCCACATTTTTTGCAGATGATTTTATCTTCCTTTAACTCTACGTCACCCTTACATGAAGGGCATGCAAGAATATCTAGTAGTTCTTTATCAATCATTTCACCGCTCCTTTTTTGTTTAGGTAGCTCATACGTAGGCCGTATAATAATTCATTTAAAAATTTACTCTCATCGTCTGTCAAATTCCCTTTTGTCTTTTCCTGGAGTATTCCAAGAGTGTCAATTAAGAATTTGGCCTGCTTAAGATCCTGTTCCTGCTTTTTTGTAACTGGATTGGGTGCTTCTCCTAAGGCAATGGTTGCCTGCATTGCCAATGTCATTACAAAAAAGTTAAAGTCGGGCTCTTCTTGTATATCTTGCTGCGCAGTGTTTTTAAGCTTCTCTTTTTCTTTTTCAGCCTCTTCCTTCCATGATTCATCGATATTTTTTTCTTCCATGGTGCTCTCCTTATTAATTTAGTATTATACCGGCATATCCAACTACACTTGAGTAGTCTAAAGATACCTCACCGCTGGTCTTGTATTTTATAAGCTCTGCTCTTTTTGCTCCTAATCTCTTACAAAGGCTTAGCATGATTATAGTGGGTATGTATCCGCACATAGAAATATCTTTACTATTCACCTCGTTATATAACCTGTCTTCATCCAATGCCAGGACTGCGTCAATTGCGCATTTGTCTTTCTTGCGAGCTACCTTGTCATCCTCATAGTGAGTCATATCTGTGCTGGCTATAGTAAGTACATCTTTCTTTAAATTCGAATCAAGGATTGTCTTTGCTATTTGCTCTCCTAATTCCTTGTAAGTCTTAAGATCTGCAATGCCTGCAATAATTGGTACAATCCTAACACTACTTTTAAGATATTGCAGAAAAGGTATTTGCACCTCAATTGAGTGCTCATATTGATGGGCTATCGAATCTTCTTCAAGGTATTTGCAGCTTTTTAACATAGAGTGTGCTAAATCGCTATTGATTTCAACTTCTCCTAGCGGATTCTGCCATGTGCCTTCAGCCATAATGCTAAATGTCTTGCCCCTGCCTGTATGATTTGGGCCGATAATAATACATGTATCTTTTATATTGATATTACTTACTACTTCACCTGCAATGCTTCCTGAATATACATAGCCGGCATGAGGCATCATGCAACCCAGGGCATCCTTTTTGGGTGTATCTTTTTTTATCAATGTTTCAAGCTCATTAGATAAGTCATCTTTTCTTAGAGGATAAAATTGTCCAGCAACAACGGATTTTCGCATCATCAATCTTCTTTAAATATATTCCGTAAATATTTTAGTGAATTCAGGATATCTTCTCTGGTAGCAGGATGGTGTGCCTCTATAACCTTAATAGTATCCTTTTTTATGTATGGCACTAACCTCAAAAAGTCAAATTCACCGCAACCCGGGGCTTTATGGTCTTTTGTCTCAGAAATATCATGCAGATGAATTCCGGCCATTTTTTGACTGTATGCTTTTAGATATTCTTCGTGAGGCGTGAATCCAAGATTGTCTAAAACTTGTGCGTGTCCTGTGTCGTGCCAATATGCTAAATTAGATTCTGAAAATCTATCGAGCAAAATTCCTATTTCTTCGTATGAAGGAATCTCTCTGTAATAAATCCTATTTTCTAATCCAAGAATTATATCTTTTTCTTTTGCGTATCGGCAGAGTTCTTGTAGGCTTAAGAGTGCTTGGTTAAAGAATGCTTCTTGCTGGGCTAGTCTTGTTGCTATTAATTGCTCTTTTTGATTTTTGTACTCTTGGCTATTGTATCCTTTTTCATTGAATAACTGAATGAGCTTTTTTGTTAGGCAATCTACTTGTACCCGGCCGCTGTGCAAAACCACGACCTTTGCCATAAGCCTTTTTGCAGTATCGATGCTTCTCTTTGTTAAGGCTACTGCCTTTAATCGTTCGTTCTCATTCAAGGATGCCAAGGAAAAACAATCTGGTAATGCCTCTGATCTAGAGAGGCCTTCTGGTATGGGACAGTAGTTATGAACGCTTGTGACTTCAATTTCTTTATTTTCAACCAATTTCAGGATATCTTCTACCATACCCTGAGTTAAGTTGAAGCTTAATTCCACAGCGTTAAAACCAATACCCTTTATTTCTTTTATTATATCAAAGCCGTTTGTGTGTCTTGAGGCATTCCAGGATGTGGATAATACAAACATCTACTTTTTTCAGATCGGAAGAGCA
>JBFZAD010000122.1:0-4448 GCA_041309125.1 Candidatus Omnitrophota bacterium | reverse complement strand
GTAAGCGCGATAGATACAGTATTATGTCCGCCCTTTACCTATATCTCTCACGTTGCCCAGGTAATCAAGGGCTCAAAGATAAAATTAGGCGCTCAAGATATGTATTGGCAAAATGAGGGTGCTTTTACAGGAGAGGTTTCTCCTCTTATGTTAAAGGACTTAGGCTGCGAATATGTAATAATTGGACACTCCGAGAGGCGGCAGTTCTTTTATGAGTCAAATCAGACAGTTAATAACAAGGTTAAGTCAGCTCTAAAAGCCGGACTTACTCCAATTGTCTGCGTAGGTGAGAATTTAATAGAGAGAGAGGCCAATAAGACTTTTGATGTAGTAAGAAGCCATATCATGGGGTCTCTTTTTGAATTGACAAAAGAGCAGGCCCTTAAGATCGTTATAGCCTATGAGCCAGTCTGGGCAATAGGTACTGGTAAAACTGCTACGCCTGATCAGGCACAAGAGGTTCATATCTATATAAGAACGCTGCTTTCTGAACTTTTTACAAGTAGTGTTTCTTCAAAGATAAGGATTCAATACGGCGGGAGTGTCAAGCCTGAAAATATTAAAGAGCTCATGCTTCAGCCTGATATAGACGGCGGCCTGGTTGGAGGTGCAAGTCTTAAGATTGATTTATTCTCAAAGATAATAAAAAATGTGAGTTTCTAACATTATTATGTTAATTAAGCATGCATCAGGGTAAAATGTATATATTTCTAATATCAATTCTAGTTGTAGTTTGTATCAGTGTTATATTCTTTGTCCTTATACAATCTGGAAAGGGCGGCGGTTTAATAGATAATTTTTCCTCTGCAGAGAGTATCTTTGGGACAAAGACCAATAAGTATCTTTTGCTTATTACATCCATTTGCACAGCATTGTTTTTTATACTCACGATAAGTATAACCTACTTTTCTAAGGAGCGGTCTAAATCTTTGCTCGATAGGCAAAAGAGTAAAAGTATAACTGAGACTAAATCAGAAGAACCTCAAAGAGATTCAACGGTCAGCCAACAAAAACCAGAAGTAGCCGATGATAAAACTAAAGATGTCCAAAGAGAATCTACGCAGGTACCAGCACAGCAATAAGGCTCTTATAAAAATCCTTGTAAAAGAACTACCAAAAATATTAATGGTAGTTTTTTTATTGAATCCTATTTTAGCCCTATCTTGTGATTATGGAGATGCAATAGTTGATGGTTCGAGTGCAGACGCTAGAAACTTAGTTCCTATACTTGCCTCAGATACTGCCTCATCTGGAATTGTTGGCCTTGTCTTTAATGGTCTAGTAAAGTATGACAAGGATATTAATTTAGTCGGTGATTTAGCCGAAGGTTGGGATATAGAGGATGAAGGCTTGGCAATTATCTTCCATCTTCGAAAAAACATATTCTGGCAGGATGGCGTTGCCTTTACCGCTGGTGATGTAGAGTTTACCTATCAAAAGCTAATTGATCCTAATGTCAGGACTCCCTATAGCGGAGATTTTGAGAGAGTAAAATCCTTAGAGGTTATAGATGACCACACGCTTAAGGTTACATATAAAGAGCCATTTTCTCCTGGCCTGGCAAGCTGGGGAATGTCGATTATCCCTAAGCATTTATTAGAAAAAGAAGACTTAAATTCTACAAAATTCTCTCGCTCACCCATAGGCACAGGGCCTTATAAGTTTAAAAAATGGATAACACAGCAAAAGATTGAATTAACTGAAAATCCTAATTATTTTGAAGGAAGGCCATATATAGACAGGTATATCTCAAGGATTATACCTGACCCGGACACATTATTTCTTGAGCTGTCAACCCAGGGTATTGACTGGGCAGCACTTACGCCATTACAATTTAAAAAAAAGACAGAAGTATCATTTTTTAAAAAGAATTACCAAAAATTCCGCACACAGGCATTCATTTACACCTACCTTGGATATAATTTAGATGACCCTAAGTTTAAAGATAAGAAGGTCAGACAGGCCTTAGACTTTGCTGTAGATAAAAACGAAATTATTCAAGGTGTATTATTAGGCCTTGGCAGGCCTTGTACAGGCCCCTTTATTCCGGAATCATGGGCATACAATAAAGAGGTTAAGCTGCGTGAATATAATCCAGAAATAGCAAAAGAGTTACTCAAAGAAGCAGGATGGCAGGATAATGATAATGACGGCATATTAGATAAGGATGGGGCAAAATTTGAATTCACACTTATTACGAATCAAGGAAATGATACACGAATTCAAACTGCCCAGATAATCCAAAGGCGCCTTATGGAAATCGGAGTGAATGTAAAGATCAAGGTAATAGAATGGTCAAGTTTTTTAAGTGAATTTATTGATAAGCGCAGATTCGAGGCAATATTATTAGGCTGGTCTTTGGGCCGTGACCCTGATAATTATGATATATTCAATTCTTCAAAAACTAAAGAGGGAGAGTTTAACTTTGTAGGCTACAATAATCCAGAAGTTGACAAATTGTTAGATCAGGGCAGGCGCATATTTAACCAAGAAGAGAGGGCAAAAATATATCATCGAATACATGAAATTATTTATGACGAACAGCCATATATGTTTCTTTATGTGCCAGATAGTCTTTCTGTGGTACATAAGCGTTTTCAAGGCATAGAGCCGGCTCCTATTGGAATAGGCTATAATTTTATTGAGTGGTGCGTCCCTAAGGCCCAGCAGAGATATAAGGCCCTTTTAGAGAAAGACAGATGATAGAATATACTATTCGTAGATTACTGGGTTTAATACCTCTATTAATAGGAATTACCTTGATTTCATTCTTTGTAATTCATCTTGCGCCTGGAAAGCCAACCCAATTGCAGGAGGCAATGAATCCTAAGGTTACGCTTGAGGTAAGACAGCGCATAGAGAAGCAGTTTGATTTAGATAAGCCTTTGCATATCCAATACATAAAGTGGCTAAAGAAACTTGTGACATTTAATTTTGGAGAGTCTTTTATAGATAATAGGCCTATAATGGATAAGATCTTAGAGCGTCTGCCCTTGACTATTTTCATAAATATAGCTTCATTATTATTAATTTTTCTTATTGCTATGCCACTTGGCATAATTTCCGCAACAAGGCCTAATTCCTTATTTGATAAAGGAGTAACAATTTTTGTATTTATTGGTTTTGCAATACCTACATTTTGGCTCGCCCTTATCTTGATGGATTTTCTGGGAGTGAAGTTAGGAATATTACCCATTGTCGGATTAAAATCTTTAGACTTTGAGTATTTCACATTCCCTCAAAAAATTTGGG
Organism: Candidatus Omnitrophota bacterium; assembly: GCA_041309125.1. Classification (GTDB taxonomy): domain Bacteria; phylum Omnitrophota; class Gorgyraeia; order Gygaellales; family Gygaellaceae; genus JBFZAD01. The sequence goes on along the minus strand of JBFZAD010000122.1, from coordinate 1,196 downwards.
ATCTTAGCAAACATCTGATACTGCCGATTATTTTGTCTGCATTTGGCGGCTTAGCTGGAATCTCTCGTTATATGCGCCAGAATATGCTGCATGTACTAAATGCCCCTTACATATACACCGCCCGTGCAAAGGGATTACCCAATAAAGACGTGATCTTTAAGCATGCCCTTCGTAATGCAATATTACCTATTGTTACGATTTTAGGTTTGTCTATACCGGGATTAATTGGCGGCAGCGTAATCTTTGAGACGATATTTTCTTTGCCGGGAATGGGCAGGCTTTTTTTTGAGGCAGTGATGGCAAGGGATTATTCAATGATTATGGCAGAGCTTGTAATTGGCGCTATACTTACTCTTTTAGGGAATCTGCTGGCAGATATAAGTTATGGATATGTTGATCCGAGAATAAGGTATCAGAAAAGATGAGAAATTTCTTAAAGAATAAATTGACACTATTTGGGACAATAATTATTTTGTTCTTTTTGATATTGGCAATATTTGCTCCATTTTTTGCAATGCATGATGTCTCTAGTATAAATATCGAAAACGCACTTATTGCCCCAAACAAGGAACACCTGTTAGGAACTGATCAGTTAGGCAGAGATGTATTTAGCCGTTTATTATATGGAGCGAGGATTTCATTGAGCGTTGGCTTTATTGCAGTAGGAATTGCAACATTAATAGGAATTATAATTGGAGCTGTTTCTGGATTCTATGGAGGTATAATAGACAACATCTTAATGCGCTTTGTAGATATTATGCTTTGTTTCCCTGTATTTTTCCTTATCTTGGCTGTTATTGCATTCTTAGAACCATCAATCACTAATATTATGATCATTATTGGATTAACAAGCTGGATGGGTGTAGCTCGTTTAATAAGGGCAGAGATATTGAGTTTAAAGGAGAGAGAGTTTATCTTAGCAGCCAAGGCAATGGGCGCTTCCAATCTAAGGATTATCTTGATACATTTGATTCCCAATGCAATTGGCCCAGTCTTAGTCTCAGCCACGCTAGGGATTGCTGCCGCAATATTAGTAGAGTCATCTTTAAGTTTCTTAGGGCTAGGCGTGCAGCCGCCAACACCAAGTTGGGGTAATATGTTAATTGAGGCAAAGTCTACTCTTGGTATTGCCTGGTGGCTTAGTATTTTTCCTGGCCTTGCGATATTACTTACTATCTTGGGTTTTAATCTTATTG
>JBFZAD010000121.1:0-11316 GCA_041309125.1 Candidatus Omnitrophota bacterium | reverse complement strand
ACTATATTGTAATGCATATTTGAGAATTCTAAGCTATCACCTTAGAAAACTCAAGCTTTTTTTATAGATATTTTTATTAAAATTAAATTGACCTTACTTTCAAATCTTATAATGAGTTAATATGCTTTTTTGCTGCCCTATAACTGTAGTATATTCTGCTTTTTGAATATGCTAATTTTTCTTTCTTATCCCGCTTACTTTGACTATATTTAGGCCTTGGGTTAATTTTGCAAGGCGATAAAGCTACTTTCTCCTTTGCTAAACACGAATCAGCAGAAAAATAATCCTTTTTTTGAGAACGATCACGCATCATTTACCTAATGAGTTCAATTTCCATCAATCTTCCATGCTTACTATAAGATAATATTATTGGAGCTCTCTTTAGGGCTTTCTTAGGCAGCTCCCATAAAAATCCTCCACATAAATATTTCTGTTTTTCTCTGCTATCTATTTTCATACTGACAATATATTTATTTATCTCAACAGTTATTCCATTTTCCTTAAGACTAACTATCCTATCTGAAGCAATATTCATATCTTTCCCAGTCTTTCCGAATTTAGTTACATAGCCATTAGATACCAGAACATTTAGTTTTGCTCCGTGAAATTTAATCGTATCATTTATAATTTCGGCTTGCTTCTTTGATATCTTCTTAAAGCTGCCTTTCTTTGGCTTAACAATGCGTCCAATGACTTTTTCACCAATTCGGGGAAGAAGATAATATTTTTCTTTTACTCCTCTAACCCTGCCGCAGATTTTACATATGAATTTGCCATTTTCCATTTTGTAACCATCCCTATGGCTGCAAAGAGACCCTAAGAATTCCCACAATAAACCTAGTTGCTGATAAATACCGTAAAACGCCTCACTATCTTTTGAGGTAATCTTCCTTTTTGAAAGATAATTATCGACAATATAATCCATTGCCTTAAATAATTTATTTAATTCTTTCTTTAAACTCATTTTATTCATATCTGAAATAATTTTTCAAAGTCCATCATCTATCATACTAAAACTGTCTTCAAAATCTATGGACTGCCGCAAGAAAAATAGCAGAAACAATTTCTTTAACCTCTTTCTCGCCAAGGGCTATTCTGCGTCCATCTTTTAGAATTACAATAAGCTTTACTGCATCCGCCCAGTTAAATTTAGCTTTCTTTGCCATCTTTATCGTCTCCTCTCACATAATAAGTCAGCATGCGGAAGAATTAATCTATTGATAGGGTAAACTTTATTGCTGTATTGATTTGTTCAATCTTATAGGAAGAAAGAGAGCAGATTCTCTTTGTTAGGATGGATTTTCTGACTGTTGTAATCGTGTCCAGATTGACTACGCATTTTTTATGTAAGCCGTCTTTTTCGTCTAATGATACTTCAACGGGAATATCGCGGATAGTTGTTGTTATGTATGCAACTGTAACTGCATTTCGAACCTCGTAGGCTTCATCACGAGAAAGTAATACCACAGGGCGTTTACCTATAGGTTCAGGGAGATCTGCCAGCCACACTTCGCCCCTTCTCATTATAAATTCTCCTCCTTAAGCGCCTCTATCGATTCCTTTTCTAAGGCTTTTATATCCTCAACAGATTCAACCCTTTTGCGGTATCCCTCGCAGTACTTCTTAATCAACTCATCCTGCTCAAGCCTTCTTAGCCAGAAACGAATAGCCTTATCTATAAAGCTGCTTCTTCCAAGGGCTAATTTCTTACGAATTTTTTCAATCTTATAGAAATCTTCCTTTGGAAGACTTATTGCTATCTTAAAACTATTTTGCATTTATATCAACCCCTTTCTTCATACTAAAGTATAACATATTTCATACTTTTGTCAAGAATTTCTTATTAAATTTACGCTATTTAACCACAAAAGTTGCAACCTTACCACCTACGCGGTGTCCGTGTGGGGACACCTACGCGGTGGTAAGGTTGAAATTGTAGTTGTTATTTTATGGAGACGATTTTGACGTTGAAGACGAGGGTCTTTCCTGCAAGGGGGTGATTAAAATCCAGTTTAATAGAATCAGGCTTGACCTCTAATATACGGGCCGGCATAGCCTGTCCTTCTTTATTCTTAAGCTGCAGCATCATACCTACTTGGGGCTGTAGCGTAGGAGGCAATTGTGACTTTGGAACCTCCTGTACAGCTTGCGGATTAACAACTCCGTATGCTTCTTCCGGTGGAACGCTTACTGTTTTTTCTTCTCCGACCTTCATACCTTCCAGTTGCTTGGCTAAACCCGGTATAATCTGACCACTACCATGGGTATATTCTAGCGGCCCTCGGCCTTCTGAACTGTCGGCCACCTGGCCATCAACGGTCAATTTGTAATCAAATGATACTTGCTTGCCATTTTGGATAGTCATTCCTGCTCCGTTTGTCTGGGCACAACCGATAGCAAAACAGAAAAATAACACACAACACATAACTAACAAACACTGCATAGCTCGAGACATGAAAACTCCTCCTTGTTAAGTTAATGATTCAGGTATTATAGGCTGTTTTTGCGAAATGTCAATTTAAATCAATCTGCCGAAGACTCCAACTTTTTATATACTGTATCTTTTAATAAATTGAAATCTGCCGTTTGAAGATTCTCTGTCTCAACGGCAGGTAGGACAATTATTCTACCGTTGACCTTTGTGTTAAAAATCCAACTTCCTTTAGGTATGGCATCCCTTGTCCCCTTTATTAAAACAGGAAGCACTGGTTTCTTTTCTTTTATGGCAAGCTTAAAGGCCCCGTTTAAAAATTCACCCATTTTATCTGTATCGCTGCGTGTTCCTTCAGGGAAAAACACTACTGACATATCTTTTCTTAGCCAATCTGCAGCTTGATAGTATACTTTTTTTATGCTGCTTAACTTTCCACGGGTAAGCTTTATGTGTTTGGTAAGAGAAAGGCACCAGCCGATAAATGGCACATTAAAAAGGCTTTCCTTGGCAACCCACTTAAACTGCATATGGGTCTTATATAATAACACTATATCTGCCATGCTCTGATGATTGGCAACTACTACATAGGTCCTCTTGGCATTGATGTTTTCAAGGCCGCTAATCTGGATATCCCAAAAAGGATTGAGGCCAATCAGCGCATTTGACCACCAATAGCATTGAGCGTGTATAATTTTTCTTTTCTTGTCAAAGGGGAAAAGGATTATGGTTAAGAATAGCTCTACAAAGAATAATAAGATAGTCAGAAGTGAAGTAAATATCCATATACCTAACGAAGTCATTGCTTGCATTCGTTAAAACCTTGGCCGGCGCCTTCTGAAGCCAAATCTCTTCTTCTTGCCGAAAGACATGGGATAGCGCGAGCGTTGTTTTATAGATTCAACAAATCGCTCTCGCGGGAATTCAGGATGCTCTGACACAGGCAAGGCAGTTTTAATAAGCTTCTCGATATTACGAACATCAGTGCCTTGATCAGGAGTAGCAAATGATATGGCGCGGCCTTCATGGCCTGCGCGGCCTGTACGGCCAATGCGATGCACATAATTGCCGGCATCTTCAGGCAAATCATAGTTTATAACTAGCTCTATACCTATAACATCAATTCCTCTGGCTGCTATATCAGTAGCAACAAGTATTCTGTATCTGCCTCTTTTAAAACCATCCAATGCCTCTCTGCGTTGACCAAGAGAGCGGTCAGAATGAATTTCTGCAGAATTATGGCCGAGTCTTCTTAGGAATATATTTACTTTCTTCGCCCCAATCTTAGTCCGCGAAAAAAGCAAGACCGAACCATGATATGTAGATAATATTTTTGCTAAAAGCTGCTGTTTTGCTTCTCTTTTTACAATAAAGAGTTCCTGAATAATGCGTTCGGCAGCAGTGCCTGAGGGAGCAACTTCAATATGAACAGGAAGTTTCATATGGGAGGTTGCTATATGTATAACCTCTTGCGGGATTGTTGCTGAAAAAAGCATGGTCTGCCTATTTTTAGGTATAAGCCTAATAATTTTGGTTATATCTGGTAGAAATCCCATATCAAGCATACGGTCAGCTTCATCAAGGATGAGGGTATCTACATCGGCCAAAATAACATTACGCCTTTCAATATGATCTACAAGCCTACCTGGTGTTGCAATTAAAATGCGTGGATTCTTGCGCAATGCCTTTATTTGCTCATACATCTGCATGCCACCTATTAAGACCGCCGTTCTTATGCCAAATAAGCGGGCAATCTGAATTATTGCATTGTCAACCTGAAGAGCAAGCTCTCTTGTGGGGACGAGTATTAGGCATCGCCCATTCTTCTGAGAAAGGCGCTGAATAATGGGTATGGCAAAGGCAAGCGTCTTGCCGGTGCCTGTCTGGGCAACTCCTATAACATCCTTACCTTCAATGCCGATAGGTATTGCTTTGTGCTGAATAGGAGTTGGAATTGTAAACTTCATCCTGTCCAATGCCTCTAATATCTTCGGGGCAATGCCAAGACCGTAAAATGAAAAATTTGTCCTTTGCTGTGATTGCATCATATTTTCCTTTAGTTTCTTTCCTTACCACCTACAAGGTGGGCTGGTAAATGTTATTTTTTCTTATTTTTCTTAATGGCTATGATTAGATACACAAAAAAAGCAATAATTGCTACTATGAATATATTTTTAATTATCGGAACAATTGCATGACGTAAACCTGGAACCATATCACTCCTATTAAAATTTATTTAGTAGAATTATAGTATTGGGTTACCTCTTCCGGCGTAATGGACCTGTTGTATATATACACTTCATCAATAATTCCTTGGAACGGAAGATTTCTATAGCCTCCGAAATATTCACTTGTCTGCGCACCTACATTGACAGAGCCGGTTGTATTTCTCACAGTAACAACATTAGTAGTTGATCTATTCAATGTTCCATCAACATATATCTTCATTCCTGACGGATTCCATGTGGCGGCAATATGATACCACCTTCCTGTTTGAAATGACATAGTTGTGGTAAGCTGTGAGTAGCTGGAACCTGCTCCATTAAGATAAAGGGTGATGGTGTTACCTGACCAGAACTGCAAAGAATACGCCTCATCGGAAAAATCTGCCTCATCTCCCTTATGTATTATCCCGGCAAACGCCGGAATGCCTTCCATGTAAATCCAGCTCATCAATGTCCCTGAAGTTGTAAGATCCAGGCTTTCCTCATCAGGTATGCTTATATGACTATCAATTCCATCAAAATGTATTGCATCTCCAACCTTGCCTTCGTCAGTAGGGACTGCGTTTCCTTCAACCTGGCCAGTATAGTCCCCGGCTGTAACAGTGTCGCCTCCTGAATAATCCATGGTCCAGCCTAGAAGCAGCTCTCCGTCTTCTCTAAATATACCTGTTGCCGGCTCATAGATATACGCTGTGCCAGTTGGGCCATTATATACTAAATTTGCCTTGCTCCAACCAGATAGATTCGACATGAAAAGGACATTTGTGAAAAATGGATTTTCCGCTGATACATTTCCATTTTGGGCATTATCAAGTGTTGCAGGATAAAGCGGAGTTCTTGTCTCCATCTGAGATTGGACATGATATGTTCTTATCCCGGAGCGGACAGAACCAACTACCTGGTCCTCGACTCTTCGCTGGGCCATCTTATGCAAATCCACCAAAGTAGGAATCACAAGAGCAACTAATATCCCGATAATAACAACTGCAACAGATATCTCAAATATCGTAAATCCCTTTAGAGACGCTTTCCAAGTTGTTCGGGAGGCTGTCCCTGCGGTTGAACCGGAAAGTATACCAGGTACACTTTCCCGAACAAATCTAGTGACAGGTTCCCGATTGCGTTGGAAAGCGTCTCTAATCGAGTGGGATGACGAAGTTACCACTGAAGGAGTTCGTCTTTGGCGTAGTTAATGGCTATGGCAAAGTTTAGATTTTGCCCTTCGGTGGAAGTAAGAGTAGTAATGCCAATGACCTGGCCTTGTAAATTAAACAAGGGTCCGCCGCTACTCCCTTTTGAAATAGGGGCGCTTGTTTGTAAAACTTTTGTTCCGTTTAAATCCCTAATGGAGCTAATCAATCCGTCAGAAACGGTATTTTCAAAACCTTGGGGATTTCCCAGAGCTACAACCCGCTCGCCTTCTTTTACGCTTTCAGAATCGCCAAGCTCAACTGGGGTAAGTGAATCTGCCGTATCGATCTTAAGAAGTGCTATATCACGGATTGGATTATCTTTAACAATGGCAACATTCGGTTAAACCTTATTCTCCTGAATCATCTTTATTGTAGCAACTGAATTACCCTGAACTACATGGGAATTCGTAAGTACATATCCATCGGGACTTACAACAAAACCGCTGCCCATGGCATTACCTGCCTGGACCAATACAATTGATTTTCCGTATCTTGCTACAATATCCTCAACTCCCATATTAACCATTGAATTCTTCTCTAGAGATGCCTTTGAAATATCTTTTAGCGAATCTGTTTTAATGCTGCTTTTTTCAAATGTCTCCTTCCATAGAGAGCTTTTTTTCTTACTCTTTGCATCAATTCGTTTTGAAACAACCAAATCTCCAATCCTTATCTCATCGGTTTTCTTAGTAACTACAGCCTTTGAAAGATTGGCATTAACAACCTCTGTAACCTTGATAACCCCTATCTCCTCTTCTTCAAACCCGAGGATTTGATCGGTCTCGGGGTCGCGTATCTTTTTACCTTTACGAACAATTCTAAAGGTATTATTCTTTTCTAAATTATCATCATCTCCGGCATTTATATAAACTTGCTTGCCTTCGATGTTCACTATCTTGCAGGCCCACGGCTCGCCTTTTATCTCTTCTGAAAGCTGCCTCACCGCATCACTAACTGCATCCTGCAAATAGTTTGCGCTGCTGACTGAAGACGAGATAATATTTCCTGTATTAACATTATACAAACGCAGTGACACCGTATAAAATCCAGCGCCAACCCTATCTCCTGCTCGATTGCGTAATAGCTCACCTGTAACTACTCCGCGCACGCTTGAAATATGCCCTAGCTTATTTACATCATCCTGCTTGACCCAATCGCTATCTTGAAAATTAATCTCTCTTATAATGTGATTGATTTCTTCTCTTTCAACTACATCGAATACTTCGCTTTTTCGTAGGGAATCAACTAATAAACCGGTAAGCATCTCTCTTTTTGAAACTTCTTCATCGGGAAGTATTGTGTTAGAGTTTATCTTCACGGCAGAATCAACAATGTTTACTTTGGAATCCTTGTTATCTTCAGCCATTTTTTCTGTAAAAGGGCTTCCTGCCACATCAACGGCCTCTTCAAACCGAGATACTGCAACCTTCATCTTTATATTCTTCTGGGTAACCTTATCGCGATTGATGGCTTTCTGATCATAATTAAATACGCGCTTCTCCTGGGCAATTGCACAACTTACACAAATGAATGTAAAACACATAACAGCAAACAACAGTACTTTTTTGTGTTGTTCTATTTTGCTAAACATAATTCTCACCCTCTCGCTTTAATATATTTATCTGGCCGTCTGTATCCTAATGGTGTATTTTTTTGCCTTGTCGTTTAGCGCAGTTGTAGTATAGGTATATGTGCCAAAGCCCGGGATTAACACTAATTCCCAATTTGTGTCTTGGCCGATAGAAAGATGGTTCTCATCCTTAAATACCGTCTGAATCTGCAACCTCAATACATCCTTTTTCATATTGCGAATTTCGCAGAATACCCTAAGCCTGCCGTCTTCTGTAAGCTGTGTCTCTTGCTCGAGAATCGCAACTCTCTTACTGGATATAAGCCTGGTTAGGGCTTTATCCATGACAACTGCTGTAAACCTACGCTCTGGATCTTTTTCAACATCATATTGAGTAGGCTGATACGGACCAGAGGCACAACCTGCAAATAAATAAACACCTATAATAAGCGTAATTATCAATTGTAATATTTTCATATTTTTCTCCTTGCTTTTAGATTCTCTATTGATACACAACACCGGCTACGCCAACCCGTTTGACTTCATAGGCATCTTCCCAAACTATCTCAGCAGTCTCTGCATCTACAAGTTGAAATGACATAAGTATATAATCGCTTCTTGAGCCTTGTGCTGCCTTGGAAAGGCTGGAGAGCTCTCCTGTTAGGAAAAAATCAGTCCCGGCCAAGGCCTCGTCTTTGCTTGCTGTCACATCAGTAGCACCGTATTCGTCTTCGGCCTTAGGCTCTCTCTTATTCATACGTTCTTCTAAGATATAATCCTTTAGATCCGTCCTTACCTGATCGCGCGCGAGGAATCTCACCTTTCCTTCTGTATGCTTATTTAATTCTATCCGAATCTTTTTTGTAAAGATATCCTTATCGATCACAAATCTGGTTGAATTCTTAACTGGTAATAATGCAATCTTTGGCTGGCCTTGGGCATTCATAATCTCCGGGGTATCAAGTATAGAAACAGCCATCTTTCTAGATACCGTTAAGATATCGGTTGATTCGATACCAGTTCCTCCAAGTCCGTCATCTGCATCGGGCAGAATAACATTTTGATGAGAAACACTCGTTGCGCAGCTTGTAATAGCCATACACAAGATTATAAAGAGAATTGTTTTTTTCATACGCTCCTTCCTTTCTTAATATAATGTCTCACGGACTATCTCCCTATCTTGTAATGCCGGATAGGTATTACGAAATAGGGTCAAGTCCTCCTGGAAAAATTCTTCCTTTAAGGTAGTTGTAGAAGAGCCTGTATATACCGTGGCATCTACACGTCCAACATAGGTAATCTTGCCTTCAGCCACATCAAAAAGCCTATTACATGGCAATAATGAATATTTGGCAAACATCCCTCCAAGCAATCCGTCAAAATGAGATAATCTGTATGTACCGCGCGGTAATTTAACACCGTATAGATAAACACCGCTTGAGAAATTCCCTGCCAGAGGCGTTGGCTGGATTGGCTTTTCCTTAAAAGTAATGTACTGATTAACATCCTGCACATACACGCTCTGTGGCCTGAACTGCATAGGCCCTCCAACTACAAGTGAAAAGATAACACCTCCTTGATTTGGGCCAAGAGTTAATGTCTTTCGGTTTCTTATTAATAACATCCTCGCGTTACCGCAGCCGCTAGCTACAAAACAAATTAACACTATCCAAAAAATAAATTTCTTTCTCATTAGAGAAACCTTTTAAATATAAAATTATCTCTATCACTCTTAATTGAGCAATCGATATCTGTTTTAGAAACGCCTGCGCCATCTTTATCAAGCAACTCAACCTCAATCTTATGTTCTCCGGGAGCTAAAGAAAGCGGAATAATGGTCAAATTACGCGGCATTAAACTCCAGTGGCGTATGTCTGCAACTGGATTTGCTGCTGCGCTTGCAAGGCTGACTACAAGGCCTATTGCTGCCATCGCACCAGCTGCAGCAAGGCCTGCTGAAGCATCATAATAAGGATTCATAGCGGACATATTATTAACCTGATTCATCATATCCTGTGAAGCCTGGCCCAATGAAGAGGCAAGTTGTGCTGTGGTGGCCTTGAACTGTGCATGGCCTTTTAAAATTCCATCCATCATCCTTCCACCTCGGGTAGATGCCTGGAAATAGACATCATTGATATTGCTGAAATCTTCTGCGTATTGGCCTTTGGTGATGTCTGTTCCATCAATAGAAATTTTTAAATCTTCGGCCCTTAGCGGTTTTGCTGCAATTATTGCCATTTCACCATACTGGCCAATATTATATTTAACAGGGCCTTTGCCTAATTCTATTATTAAGAAGGTGTTGTTTTTCTTATCAATAAATGCCTCAAGTTGTTTTGTGTCAATTGTTGCATTATTGGCATTACGCTCTTGTTCAATGCGCTCGATGGCTTTTCCAATTCCATCCATCACAAGTTTTAATTCATCCATCTTTTTTTGTGTCTTTTTTGATCTCTTTTCACTCCTGCCTTTATCAAGTTTGGAATATTCCTTTAGTTTATCATCTAATAACAAGCGCTGCTCCTGTTCTTGAGAGATATTCAAACGATTTAAAGGAAATGAAGAATAATAGGCATTAACTGCCTGTTTAAAATAATCTTCGCCAAGCGTAGAGTTACCGAGGGTATTGGCAGCGCGCGCAGCAAAAAGATAGACTATGAAGGCGTCGCTTTTATACAATTCTCCTTTTGCATCTGAATCGCAAAGTATGCCGTTTTTAAATGCAGCAAAGGCATTTTCTACATCGCCCTTTTCATAAAGGAGCAATCCTGTGTAAAGTGAATTGTAAACCTTCTCATAGGGATCGCCCTTATAGGCCTTTTTCTCCTCGCCGCCAAATAATGAGACAGCGCCACGCTCTAATTTACTAAAGGCCGCTGTGTCATTCATAAGATAATAGGCCTTTAAAAATGAATCAAGTGCCAGCTCATAATCTCCCTTGGCAAGATAGATAGAGCCAAGCTGATTATTAAAGAAGGCAAAATTCCTATCCTTTTTCTTCTGCAGCGAATCAAACACATAGGCTGCATCGTCAAAATCTGCGCGATAAAATGCAAACTCTGCATCACGGCAATCCTTTATAGTGACCTTGGTTTTACGCGTTGAGTTTTTTGCGGAAGCCGCATATAAAACAAGCGGCTCACTAGATAGGACAAACAAAAGCGCCAAGATCATACAAAGTAGTTTTTTTATTGGATAATTCATCAGGAAAGAATTAATTACTTAGCGTGGCTTTCTAAATATTTTTTTAAGTACCTTCTCCAAATCTGGTAAATTCTGTATTGTTTTGTAAACGATATCTAGGTCTACGCCAAAATATTCGTGAATAATCTTATTTCTCATGCCGGCCATTTGCTTCCATGGAATTTCGCTATGCTTTAATTTGACATCCTCAGATATGTTCTTAGCTGCCTCTCCTATAATCTCAAAATTTCTCACCGCTGCATCGATTACAATCTTCTTAGAGCGAAATTCATCCAATGTTAAACCATTAGTATACTGACGTATATTCTTAATTGAATCTAAAATATCCTTAATATAGAGTCCAGGTGTCCTTCTTCTTCTCATAGATAGATAGTTTCTCTCAAGATATCTTTCTTTATGAGCGGCTTTAGAGCTTTCTTAGTAACAAGGTCTACCTTTCTGCCAAGAAGCTTCTTTAACAAAAATTCTAGTTCCATGAATCTAAACATATCCGGCACCTCATAAAAATCCACAAGCATATCAATATCGCTTCCCTTATTTGAATACCCTTTTGCATAAGAGCCAAAAACGCCTATCTTCTTTACATTAAAGGATTGAGCTAATAAATTTTTGTTGTATCCTATAATCTTTTTTATCCTTCTCATTCCATCTTTCATAATGGTATTATTATACCATATTTCTTATATTTAG
>JBFZAD010000120.1:0-10199 GCA_041309125.1 Candidatus Omnitrophota bacterium | reverse complement strand
CAACAACAACAAACTCTCCGCGAGGATTACTTTTTTGATAATATAATAATAGCTCTTGGGGGCTGCCTCGTTTTACCTCTTCGAACTTCTTTGTAATCTCTCTAACGCAAGCCACGGTTCTATCGGCTGCCAATTCAGCTAATTCATTTAAAAGCTTTAATATCCTGTATGGTGATTCGTAAATAATTACTGTGCAGTTAAAACTCAACAATTCATTAATCCTCTTTTTTCTCTGGCCCTGCTTTTTAGGCAGGAAGCCCTCAAATACAAAACGATCTGCGCTAAATCCTGACAGGTTTAAAGCTGCAATTAATGCAGCGGGGCCAGGAATAACAGTAATTTGTATATTATTTTTTATTGCTAAATTTATCAGGTGATAACCTGGGTCGCTAATACCTGGCGTACCGGAATCGCAAACAAGAGCAATATTTTTACCATTTTTCAACTCTGTGATTAAATACTCTTGCCTTGAAATCCTACTATGCTGAAAATAGCTTACCTGCGGCTTTCTTATATCATAATGTGCCAATAAAATACCAGTTTTTCGCGTATCTTCAGCTGCTATTAAATCACAGGACTTCAAAACCTCTATTGCGCGCAAAGTTATATCCTTAAGATTCCCTATTGGGGTAGAAACGATATATAGCATTTTGAGTTAGTTGGGGGACAGTTTCCCGATTGGGCTGGAAAACGCTTCCCGATTAGCCTGGAAAGCGTCTCCAAGATTACAAGATTATGGTTATTCTACAGTGACTGATTTAGCGAGATTGCGAGGTTGATCCACATCACAGCCTCTGTATATGGCAACATAATAAGCAAAGAGTTGCAATATCGGGGCAACTAGGATTGGAGAAAATAAATGGTCCACTTTTGGTATATAGATAACCTCTTGGCTATGCTTTTTGATATATTTATTACCTTCTGTTGCAATAATAATGATTTTTCCTTTGCGACTCTTTACTTCCTGGATATTTGAAACCATCTTTTCATAGATATCCGAATCAGGGGCTATACACATAATTGCACGATACTCATCGATTAAGGCAATTGGGCCATGCTTCATCTCCCCGGCTGCATATCCTTCAGCAGGTATATAGGATATCTCTTTTAATTTTAAAGCGCCTTCCAAAGCAGAGGGAAAATTGATATTGCGGCCTAAAAATAAAAAGCATCCAAAATGATGGTGTCCTGCGGCAATCTTTTTAATATCAGATGATAGCTTTTTAATAACATTCTCTACTTCCTTATGAATGTTTTTAGATAGCCTTATAATTCTTGCAAGCTCATTTGGTTTAACCGTCTTTTTTAATTTCCCCAGGTAAATTCCTAAAAGGTATAGTACGCTAAGCTGTGCAGTATAGGCCTTGGTTGAAGCAACGCTTATCTCGGGTCCCGCATATGTATAAAGCACCGCATCTGATTCTCTTGTAAGAGATGAACCAACAACATTGCAGATTGATATAATTTTAGAGCCAAAACTCTTTGCCTCTCGTACCGCAGCCAGGGTATCGGCAGTTTCTCCGGATTGACTGATTGCTATAGTTAAAGTATTCTTATCGACTATTGGCTTTCGATAGCGAAACTCTGAGGACAGATCTACCCACACCGGAATTTTTGATAAGCCTTCTATAACATATTTACCTACAAGACCTGCATGGTAAGCAGTACCACAGGCAACAATTATGATATTGCGAGTATTATTAAGAATAGATTTTAACCTGTCGATATCCTTAAACTGCCTATTGAATATATTGCCAATAACACCGGGTTGCTGATGAATTTCTTTGAGCATAAAATGGGCAAAGCCCTCTTTTTGTGCGCTTTTTATATCCCATTTAATTATCTCCGGTTTTAAAGGGAGTTGCTGACCAGAAAAATTCATTAACTTAACTTTATCCTTTGTCAATGAGCAAATCTGCTTATCTTTTAGATAGATTACCTTTTTGGTGTACTCTAAAATTGCCGGGACATCAGATGCAATAAAATTGCCATCATTTGAAATGCCCACAATAAGAGGACTACCTAATCTTGCAGCAATAAGCCTTCCTGGCTCACGCGCAGACATTACAGCAATTGCAAAACTTCCTCTTAAATATTTTATAGTAGCGAATACAGCCTTTTCTAAATCGCCTTTATAGAATTTTTCTACTAAATGAGCTATTACCTCTGTGTCTGTCTCAGATTTAAATCTGTGCCCTTCTTTGATAAGGTCCTTTTTTAGCTGCTCGTAGTTCTCGATTATTCCATTATGAACCAGTGCAATATTGCCTGAACAATCTGTATGAGGATGGGCATTTTGACTATTTGGCGCGCCATGCGTTGCCCAGCGCGTATGCGCAATTCCAACTCCGGAAAAAGGACTATTTCTCTTATTGAGAATCTCTTCAAGGTCCTTTATCTTACCCTTTGTTTTATGAATAGATATTTTATTTTTATAAAAAAGTGCCACCCCGGCAGAATCATATCCACGATACTCAAGTCGCTTAAGTCCGCTTAGTAAAATTGGCAAGGAATCCTTGTTCCCAATATACCCAACTATTCCGCACATGGTTATTGTTCCTCTAGAGAATAAGAGGCGTAATTTCCATACTTATGTAGAAACTACGCCCTTTTTATAATAAAATTCTTTTCTTAAACTACTTCTTTTCAGTCAGAATAAGTGCTATGGCCAATAAAAGACATGTCTGCGCAAATCCATTCATTGCCTCAGCTTCAATACCCATTGCACCTAAAGGAGCCATCGTCACCCTAGAAACAACTGCAGCGCTAATACATATTACTGCTACTACAATTGCATAATTAGCAAGTTTTCTCATCTCTCCCCCCTATTTTAATAATACTATTCTCACATAAGCCCAGCAGTATGTCAAGTGGTTATAGTTTTAGTCTGTTTAAAGAAAATTATAATACTTGTTAATATAAGTATCGCCTGCACTATTAACAAAAATGCATCATTTGCTTCAGGGGTAATTAAGACTACGCCGCTTACCCCTATAATTGAAGTTAAGCAATACATAAAATAGACTGCATTCCTATGGGAAAGCCCCATATCAACAAGCTGATAATGATAATGGTCTTTACCTTTATAGTCAAACCACTCTTTTATACTATGGACGTATCCATTCTTAAACCGAAGTATTGTTGTCATACTAATGTCAAAAATTGGAATGCCCAGAATTAGAATAGGTACGCTTAAATTAACTAAATTGCCCTCTGCCCAGTTTCCGAAAAGGGCTATGCATGCCAAAACAAATCCTATGAATGTACTGCCACAGCTGCCCAAAAAAATCTTGGCAGGATTCAGATTATAAAATAAAAATCCGGTGCATGAGCCTAATAATATTAAACAAACCACGGCAAGATGCTCCTGCAGGGTGAAGTACGATATCAATAAGAAAAAAAATACATTTATAACTGCTGAACCACAGGCGAGTCCATCCAGGCCGTCTAAAAGATTATAGGCATTTGTTATACCAACGATCCATATAATTGTTATGATATTTTCAAATAAATTGCCCCACCATGTATTTGGCAGGAACGTTACTGTCATACCCCTGGATATAATGATAATACCAGCAAGAATTTGAAAGAATATCCTTATATAAGAAGAAATGCCATCCTTTTTTAGATCATCTAATAGGCCTACAACGAATACTAAAGTTGCAGCAATAAGGATTATCAATAAATCAACGGATATGTTAAACAATAAAATAATAGAGAATGCAAGCCATATACAGACGCCCCCAATAATAGGAATCGGACTCTTATGAATAGTATTACTGTTCGGATAATATAGAATATTGAATTTTTCAGAGATAAAACTTATTAGAGGAGTAATGGATAGGGATAAAAAGAAAGCTAATAAAAAGAGGCCCATAATTTTTATATATCTAAGGTATACCTAAGCGCTTTGAATCCTTCGGCGTATTTTACTCTTGCCTGAAATCCCCGAAAATTTGCGCAGGACTTTGCACTCTCTAAAATCGTGAGGTTTTTAACTCTCGTCTTTTTCATCTGAGATGCAAAAATCTTAAGTAGCTTCATTTTATCATTCAATGAGCTGCCTATGTCCACGAAAACATCCGGATGAAAGTTTTGCGTTGTAGGAACCTCATACAAAAGAACATTTTTGCAGTACCTAGTTGCTGAGGTAGCGCCTTCAGCAAGAGAACGATGATCCTGATGTATGTCGTCATAGTAGTTAAAGAATATCAAATCCGGCTTTGTCAATTTAATTACCCTATCAATTACATCAATAAGTTTTTTATTACTCGGTATTTGGGTATCCTGGAATTCTCCCCAGAATATTTTCTTAACATTTATTACTTTGGCTGCTTTCTTTTGCTCAACCTCTCTTACTTGAGGCGCTGCACCAATTTCACCTTTGCTGAGAATTAAAATATAGATATTTACTCTTTTTTTTGAAAGTTTACTCAATGTACCACCACAACCAAATTCTATATCATCAGGATGTGCACCAATTGCCAATAAATTCATACTAACTCCTTTTGTTTGCATTTCTTATAATTGATATGCTTTCCCTTCCGTAATTAAACAACAAATCAATGATAGACATATTTGGCAAAAAATCATTTTTTGTTGAATATAGCTGATGGTAAGTCGGATGGTTAAATTCCTGATACTGCAATTTAATTGCTGAATCTTTGAATTTATGTTCTTCTAGATATTCTTTGCCTCCGGTACCTGACAAATACACATCTGCATCTAAACGTTTGCAAATATCTATTATTCGCTGTGTTGCCTGAGAATTAACATCTAATTGGGATTCATTAAAAATTTTAGTTTTTATATTAAATTCTTCTAAAATAAATTTAATTATGTGTATATTCAGATCAATTAAGCTATCCCAATGTGTATTATAAGTATATTCAAAAAAATTAATATAATTTTTATAAAATTTTGCCTTTCTATACCAATTCTTTAGACTGTTTAAATGTTTCCTGCGCCAAACAGAATCATCTTCAATTTTAATATCGCAGATCTTCTGGCGGCTCAACCCATTAGATATTACTGGCACCGAGAGCCATAACCAGCCATCTTTTATACGTATTTTATTCCTATTCTGATATTCACTTCTTTTATATTGTACATTATCGAGATAAACAAAGCAATCACTGCTGTCAATTTTGTCAAAATATCCAAGCCATGGTATATATTGTGGTTGGTGGACAGAAACAATCATTTTAATATAGAATAAATATAATTATTTTGAGGCTATTAATCCCTGTGCCTCTTTATAAATATTATTGATTTTTTTTATCATCTTATCCTGGTTGAATCTTTCTCCAACCCAGGCTTTTGCTGCCTGGGCCATTTTAAGTCTTTTTAAATCATCATTTAATAAAATAGTTATTGCACCAGCTAAGCTGCTGATATCTTTAGAAGGAACGAGTATCCCGGTTTCATTGTCTTTGACTACCTCAGGGATCCCTCCTACTTTTGTAGCAACAACTGGTATGCCATATGCTTGAGCTTCTAACAGAATTCTTCCAAAGGCCTCATTAAGCGAAGGCAAAACACATATATCCAATATTGGAAGAATCTGCCCAACATCTTCCCTCCATCCAGTAAATATAAATTTTTCTTTAATTCCTAACTCTTTTACTCTCTGTTCTAATTTCTCTTTTAAAACGCCATCCCCAACAACCAAAAATTTTATATTCGGGAATTTGGCAACCACCTCACTTGCCGCTTCAATGAGATACCCTGAACCTTTTATGGGATCTAATCTGCTTATCATGCCTACAATTTTTTCATCAGTCTTTATGTTGAACTCTTTCTTTTTTTTAATTTGATCTGAATTAATAAAATTGTACTTTGCTAACTCTATTCCGCTTCCAACGACAACAATCTTATCAGGATTGCATACTTTATATTTTACAAAATCATTTTTTTCTAATTCGGTTGTAGTGAATATTTTATCTGTTATATTCGCAAAAATTCTTTCAAAGATAATTGCTAATTTGCTAAAAAATGTATTAAAATACCCATAAAAATTATGGCCGTGAGGTTGATGGATTATGTGTGGAACCCCCGCTAAGTGCGCTGCCATTCTTCCAAGGAAACCCGCTTTAGCCGTATGAGTGTGTACTATATCGAATCTCTCCTTTGAAAATAAAAAATATAACTTAAAAAAAGCTATGACATCATTTATCGGATTGACATTTCTTCTAAGCTGAGAGATAAATATTACATCCTTTTGGCTTTTTATCAATCTTTCAATATTTTTTGATGGATTAGCCGTGAAGCCTGATATAAGCTTGATATCAATGAACGAAGTTTCGACCGATTCAAAAATAGATCCAACAATATCTGGTGCTCCACCTCTGTCTAAACGAGTGATAACTTCTGCTATTTTTATCTTTGAAGAACCTTTCATAAGATTTTCAATATCTATACAGTTCGCTACAGCGTACACACATAGGAAAAATTTCTTGTTCCTTTAATTTGCTTCGAAAATAAACCGCCGCCTTACTATTCCATACTGAATAGAAATTATCATTTTTTATATTACCGAAGGAGTAATCGCAATTAAGACATGGCCTTACATCTCCGTCAGGAAAAACATAAGCTACTATCCATGGACTAAGACATCTAGCCTTATATTCCTTGGGCAGATATGTCTGATCTTTGTAATACCTGCGTAATTCACTTAGCGAAAAATTTGGATATAAATCAATATTGAGGCGTTTGGCATCTTTGAAGATTTGATTCATTCCTAGAAAAAGTTTTTCGGGATCAATCTGCGCATCCTGCAAAAAGCCTTCCCATGCGTATGAAGAGCACCCTAATAGCTTATCTATATCTTTTTGTCGTTCGATTTCTTCTGGTCTTAAGAATATAAGATTATGATATGTCAAAGAGTCGGCATGGATATCCTCTGCTACCCTCAAAATACGATCCAGGACCGTATAGTTATATCTATTAATTGTACATTGAAGATTTATTAGAGGGAACTTTGTGCCTTTTTTTATTTTTATAAATTGAAGTTTTTTTATCCCATGAATAATCTTTTCAAATATGCCAGACATTCCTCTAATAGCATCATGAAGATCGCCATCACCATCAAGAGAAATGTTTAACTCGTCTAATTTATACTCTATTAACTCTTCTGCCAGGTTATCCAATAAAGAACCATTTGTAATCATAACGCAGTGAAGGCTTCTTTCTTTTATTAATCTTATTAAATCTATGCAGCGAGAGTACAAAAGCGGCTCCCCTCCGAAAAGAGTTATATTTGGATTATATCTTTTAACTGCGTCTAGTAATATTTTGTATTCATCGATTGTAACCTCATCATATATCTTTGACCTGGGTAGCTTTTTTGTTATACCTGCCTCCCCCCACTGTCCGCACATTTTGCAATGAAGATTGCATATATGAGTTAAAAATAATGTTATTGCTTCAGGGGAAGCTGCTTGGCCATGAGAGAAATTATAATAACTACTTGCAACGATACGGCTTTTAAAAACCCTGAGTGCGTATTTAGGCTGTAGGACTGACTTTAAAAAAAACCTTCTAAGGTTACGAAGCTGCATATTATTAGCCTAAAGCGTTTTTAATTACTCTGACTATTGCGTCTTTTTGGTATTCAGAAACCAAAGGGTGCGTTGGCAGAGTTAGTAGGTGTTTTGCAAAAAAGTCTGCATTTGGAAAATCTGAGTCATTATAACCCAAGTCAAAAATTTTATGGATTGCTTTTAAATACATATACGATATATCAATATTGTTTTTAAGAAGGCTGTTTACAAGCAATTCCCTCTTTTCCTGGTCTTTAACAACCACTGGGAGACGGTTAAAAGCTGGCCTTGAATTATGAGGTATATAAGGCAGACATAAATCTTTTAAGCCAGAAATATTATCAAGAAAATGCTTTCCATTTTCATATCTTTTTTTTGATGATATTTCTAAATCTTTCATTAATGAAGTTCCGACTCCTTTTTGAAAATCAGTAAATTCCCTTACAGAGAATGATTTAGGCACTTTCGTTTCTTTAAAGAATGAGGCTATTGGATAGACTACGCCATAAACATTTTGATTAACGGCTAATGAAAACGAAATCAATTTAAAGGCTGCTAATAAATTAAGAAATATATTTTGCTCTTTAATCTTAACAATTTCTTTGTTTATTTCTTTTGCTAAATCTTGGGAATTTGTAAAGATGCACCCTCCGGTATATATTGGCAGATTTTTTCCTCTGTTAAAACTTAAAAAACCGATATCTCCGAACTTACCTGTGTTTAAATCACCTATCTTGCTCCCCAGAGATTGTGCGCAGTCTTCCACTATAAAGATATTTTTAATTTTATTTTCTATATTTTCTGAGCCTAAAACAGGAATGCCAAATAGATGCGTGAGGATAACACATAGAGTATCATTAGTGATAAACTTTGCTAAAGAATTCAGATCAATATTGAAATCCTTCAATGAGATATCACACGCTGCTGCTTTAAGCCCAGCACTCTTTACAGCCAAAAAAACCACTGGGGCGGTATATGCAGGCAAAATAACCTCTTTTCTTGAGGATAATTTTTTTAATGCTAACAAGATTATATATAATGCTGCCGTACCTGAACTTATTAAAAAAACATACTTGGCAGACAAATATTGCGACAAGGCAGCAGTAAACTCTTCCTTGTGCCCAGAGAAAAAATTTCTAAAACCACACATTAAATCTTTCTGGTTTATTATTGATCCAACTTGGGATACCCTGCCAATCACCTATTCTATTCCTTTCTGGCCTCTAAAAGTATTATTGGAGCTAAAATATCTAAGAAAAAGCCTATATAATTTATTTTAATAATTTGCAAACCCATAACATTTAATTGTCGTTTTATCTGCCCAAGATTATATGTTTTTAAAGGTAAGTGTTTCACAGTTGGATCATAGCTTGGTGCAAGCTTATACTTCATGTTAACTAGAGGGTTTCTTTTATTTCTAAAATCAAAGGTAATCTTTCCGTTTTTTTTACATACTCTTTTAATTTCGTTCAATATCTTCCCAACGTGATCAAAAGAACTAAGATTAAAAATGACATTTACACAAACAATCACATCAAAATAATTATCCTTAAAAGGAAGTTGCTCGCCATTTGAAAGAAATAATCTTACATCTGCTATATTTTTCTTTTTGATTCTCTTTCTCGCTCTTTCTATTCTTTCATTGCAGTTATCTACCCCATAAATCTGGACTGACTTATTGATTAATGCAATCTTCTCTAAGAACAGGCCTTCCCCGCAGCCAACTTCGAGAAAAAGCCCATTGGAGTCTTTACATAAGTCAGCTGCTTTAGCCCTTACTTCCTCTTGCCAGATCCCAGATGAATATTCCCCTGTTAAGCTTGAGCCAGCTATGACTTTTCTGAGCCAATAATAAACTTTAAAAAGCATTTTCCAGGCTTTCTTTTGATTTTAAAAAATTAATTGACGCATCAATTACTTCCTGTGTAGAGATGGACTTCATGCATTCCAAAGAACTACATTTGTTTTTATTGCAGGGATTACATTTTATATACTTAAAAAGGACTCTTGCCTTATTTGAGATATACCTTGGGTCAAATCTCATTATATCAGCTGGGCCAAAAAGCGCGATAAGAGGCGTTTTAAAAATGGCAGCTACATGCATAGGTCCGGTGTCGTTAGAGATATAGAGGTTACACCTTCTGATTAGTGCTGATAATTCAATAATGTTTATCTTTCCTGATAAATTTATTATATTTATACCTACGCCTTTGATCAACTTGCAAGCTAAACCATGCTCACTGACAGAGCCGGTTATTACAAACCTGCAAGATACTATTCTATTGAGCCCATTAATAGCATCCTTAAAATTCTCAACTGGCCACCTATGTGACCTAACTCCTCCGGGATGCACGCCTATAAGAATGGTGTCTTTAGAAACGCCCTCTCTGAGTAAGATTCTCTCAATATTCTTCGATGACTTCTCATCGACTTTTAAATCAATGCTCTTATCTTTAACATCTACCCCAAGCGCTCTAACTGTATCTATATCATATTCCATGTCAGATTTTTCACCTCTATATGCTTCAGGAATTCTGATATCAAAGAAATATCCATTCCCATCAGTATCTCTCCCAGCGTTTATTCTTGCTTTAAGGATATTAAGTATAAATTTAATTTTTAAGGCGCTTTTTTCTGAAACAAGCGTGCGCATATTAA
>JBFZAD010000119.1:0-4184 GCA_041309125.1 Candidatus Omnitrophota bacterium | reverse complement strand
TGAATCACTCGGACCTATAAAATCTCTATTTTCTTCTGGAAAGTGTCCCCATTGTTCTAAAAATGATCTCCCTGGAGAATAACCGTATAGTTTAAGCAAAGACTTGGCAACCAGAGATGCAGCACTGCAAATACCTCCTGCTCCAAATACAGCTCCTGTTGTTGTAAATCCGGGATAATATCTGCGATGTGATATGTCAAATATATCTAAAAGAGAGTATATTCTACGTGGAAAAAATCCATCTTCTCTTTCCTGAAATTGCAACAAAGCAATTGTGGCTTTAATAAGATTTTTTATTTTATTTGGATACACTTCAGCTGAATAGGTATATTCACTTAATGTAGTTGTATCCTCTATGAAGAATCTAGTATTAGGTTGATAAAGCTCTTCATATTTTATTCTCCCCACCTCTAGAATAGCAATTGGAAGTGCAGATTCTCCAGTTACATGATTCAGAACTGTGGCAGTTAAAGCCATGTTTCCTGTTCTTAAAATATACTTCCCTTTATAGCCAGAAATAACTTCATTTAAACGCAAGTTTTTAATTGGTTTTTCATAATCATAAGTAAAATCTGGAGTCAATGAAAGATTGTAAACCAAAAGATTATTAGAATTTAAAATCCCTTCAATGGTTTCATCTGAATCAAAAAGTTCAAAAGACATCCCTCTAAAACCAGAAAGAAAAAGGGATAATAGCCCTGTCCCTGATAATTTTAAAAAATCTCGGCGAGATAGCCTTCTTTTATTTGGCATATGTTTTCACTTAGAGTTTACGTTAGTAACATCAAGATATATTTAAATGTGGGTTATGGAGTTAATCTTATAATTTATTTAAACTATATTTTTATATAAACTACTCTTCTTAATTTTATTGTGAAACAAGATTCCAAAAAGAATTCTTGGAAGAGGATAAGACTGACTGCTATCCTGCTCTTTATTATAAGTTTAATACTCTTCTTCTTTTCATTCAAGAATTTATTGATTATGTTTGGCCTGTTCTTATTTTGTCTATTATTCATGTTTAAATTCGGGCAATTCATTTTTTTGGATCTTGATCCGGTGCCTTTTTCAGCCATTCTTCTGCTATATTTCTATGACTATAAGTTGGCTATTCATTTTGTACTTCTGGCTCTGCCTTCAATTGACCTTTTATCCAGCAGGCTGAATCATTTCAGCATCATAAATTTCATCTCAATAATAATTACTCTCCTCTTGTTCAGCTTCTTGCCACTGAAAGGCATGTCACTTTATTTTGCGATACTGATATTCAATGTCATCAGGAGCATAATTAATCAATTCTTTGGTCTTGGCCTTCAAACATTAATGTTTAATATGGCGCACGCATGTATTTATTTTGTTCTCGGTTCTTTGATTGGCTTTTTTACTTAGGCTTGTCCATAACACTTTTTTCTATTTCTAAAACCCATTAATATACAAATCCCTATACTAATCTAATAAATCGAAACATTTATATATCAGTTTCTTTTTATATATATCTAAATGGAAATTATTTCCCTAAGTATACATATTAATTATAACTGATGTTCATATTTACCCCAAATTAACCTATCAAGTAAATCGATTAAGTATTGAGTGATTTGTTAAAATGACCCCTGAAAAAAATGGCAATAGCGGTAGCCCTAATT
Source organism: Candidatus Omnitrophota bacterium (assembly GCA_041309125.1). Lineage (GTDB taxonomy): Bacteria > Omnitrophota > Gorgyraeia > Gygaellales > Gygaellaceae > JBFZAD01. The sequence continues at coordinate 2,538 of JBFZAD010000119.1, read as the reverse complement.
TAGGATATCTCACGTTGGAGCAAGTCAGAACTCTTATAGCCAATATTTCTAATATGAGAGACAAGCTTATGTTCAGAGTATTATATGAAACCGGCTGTACAATAAACGAGCTTGTCGAGATAAAAGCCTCTGATATAGGCGGAAATACAATCAAGATAAAAGACCATGATAATGTAAGATTCACTAATATTTCTGGGAAATTAGCAAAAGACCTTAGCCTTTTCATAAAAGGGAATAAACTTGCCAAAGAAGATTATATTTTATCTACAAGACAGAGCCAAAAAATGTCAGAGAAGAGAGTGAGGCAATTAATCCAATCTTATACCGAGAAAGCGCATTACGGTAAAATCAATCCTCAAATGTTCCGCTATTATCATGTGGCGCACGCATATAATAATGGTATAATGCTCGAGAATATTTCAAAACAACTTGGCGTGACTTCATTCAGAATATTCCAGATAATCTCTGAGCTAAGGATAAAGCCGAAAGATAATCATTACAACAGGTTTTTGAACAAGATTTAGGTGGGAAAATGGAAAGAAATCTTAAAATATTGTCACTGTTGGGAATTATACTCACGATATTCTTGGCAAATGGTGTTCTTGCAGACCCAAGCATTAATTCAACAAACATAACAGCTCAGGGTGGGAATGTAACTTTCATTGACCTGAATTTAACTGGGCAGCAAAGCAACATATGGCAGGGATTTTATGGAACTGTGACAGGAGGCATTACTCTCAGCGACGGAAATAATAATACTTTCTATGATTGGACTATCGTAAGTGCGGTAGGAGAAGTCTTGGCGACAAGAAATATAATCCCAGACTGGACAATAATAAACTGTACTAATCAGATAGAAATTTATGAGGAAGAAGAAAGGTTAAGTATATTGAATGAGAGCACAAATAGCATTAATAATACGTTTAAAAATACTGCACATCCAAGTTTTGATGTCGGTGGCAGATTAATGGAGAATTGCAGATCAACAAAAACATCTAATTCAACAACTGAGCAAGCTGTCTTCTGGAATATTCTGCTTAATTCAAATTCAACTAATACAGTATATACTGTAATAATGGAAAATGATGTTGTCGGCTTCAATGGAGATATTGTTGATTTCCAGTTACTGGTGCCTGTTGATACAGATACAGGACAATCGACATATCAACTATATATTGAACTAACTTAGTGATCTAAGATAAGTTTATATCCTTCTTTTTTGTTCGTTTGAGTATGAATATAGTAAAACTGTGTCAGACATGCAAAAAATGCTGCATCGGCACTGAAATAAGATTGACTCCTGAAAATATTGAGAGATGGAAAAAAGAAGACAGGTTAGATATATTGCTGTGTATCAATCCTTTACTGGGAGAATCAAGGCAGCTTATAAAAAAAGAGAATAGCAATGAGTGCTTTTTTTTGACAAGCGACGGGAAATGCTCAATTCAGGAGACAAAACCTTATATTTGCAAAAAATTTCCAGTTTCAAGAAAGCAGGCAGAATTATTTGAGTGTAAGTTGATTGATGTTTTGCATTTGAAATAAAAAAAGTTAAATTATAAGAAGATTAAAAGCGCCACAATAATAGCATCAGACGCACAAATTAAAATTTGTGCTATTCGGGTTTCCCGTAGGGAGCATCCCCTCCCTCATCTGTGCTATTGTGGCGTGCTACGAGCCAAGGGATGGCTCCTTCGGAGTGGTGAGTAGGTTATTTATGAAATAAATAACCGTAGCACCGCCATGATATTTTAACTAATAAATTCACACGGGGTCTTGGTCTAACTTGGCTAGAATACGCGGTTCGGGGCCGCGTGATCTGGGTTCAAATCCCAGGGACCCCACTCTCTGTTTTTCCAAAAACAGAGTACAAAAAACGTTTTTTCTCCGAAAAAACGCACCCTTTATGGGTGCTCATCCCGATGCAACCTGATAAGGTTGCACAGCAAACTATTTATATAAAAAAATAATTACTCATTCTATAATAGTACAAGGTGATAGCATGAACACATACAAATGTTATAAATGTGGCAAGGATTATGAGACTAAAGATATAAGATTTACTTCTTCCAACAGGATGTCCTGCGTTTATTGCCAGGGTATAAAACAGAGAGAGATAAAACCAGTAACTAAAATTGTAGAAGAAAAGCCTAAAGAGGAAATGGTTGATTATACTTGTGGTGCATGCGGCTATTCTTTCAAGAGGAAGAAATCAGTTAAGTTCAACTTCTGCCCCTATTGCAATAAAGAAGGCACTGTCTCCCTCAAAAAAACCACTGGAGCCAAAGATATTCTTGAAGAAAGTACTAACAACAAATATGATTTTTAATTTGTATTATGGACTCGGTGGGAATTGAACCCACTGCCTCTCCCGTGCGAGGGGAACGCTCTGAGCCGATGAGCTACGAGCCCTTTTTTGTGATTATGAGCCTAAGTGGGACTTCAACGAAGTTGAATGTCTCACTTCTTTTGCCACTAGGCTTTTTGTAAAAGGCTAGTGAGCAACGAGCCCATAAAAAGTTCTAATTATAATATTAA
>JBFZAD010000118.1:0-5899 GCA_041309125.1 Candidatus Omnitrophota bacterium | reverse complement strand
TTAATCTTCCTGGTTTTAAAAAGTATGATCATTTCTTTGATCCTACTTACAACTTTTTTACCAGAGGAATGAATTACGGCGAGACAAATTCGCAAGGAAATTACAACTTTCCTATGCAGTTTTTGGATAGCTCTATTCAACCAGAAGCCTTTAATGGGTTATTAGAAAACACTACGGTCGGTGATACTAAATTAGCTGATATTATCAATATGAATAAAGAGATGCTTAAAACAGATGACCAATATATTTTTAATGGAGGGGTTTACCCAAAAGTAAGTTCAGGATATGTAGACACCCTTGGGCAGGGGGTCCTTTTTACAAAGAGCGTTGTGGATGAAAATGGCCAAGTCTTAGGTCCAATTATAACAGGTAAGGATGGCCAGGTTATAGATGGTCCTGGTAAGACAAAAAATTTTTTTAATGCGATATATCCGCCTCACTTAATTTATTATGGCATTGGTTATGAGGATGATTTAGTGTATCCAACTCCAATCGTAGAGCTAGATGTGGACAGGTTAAATAAGGCAATGCAATATGGATTTTCTGATGGCACGAAGCTTATTCTTAATAATGGCAGTGTTTACTTTGCAAACATAAAAGAATCTCTGTGCCCTGATGTATACGATACTGATACGCGCGGAATAACTGATTGTAGTGAAACGAAATTACCAATTCCTGTCGGAGTATTATTGAAGAATGCCAAACAGCTTCCAGCGGGTGGCCTTACGGTACTGAGCTATAATTCTGTATACCTGCAGGGAGACTTTAACTATGATAGCACTAAGACCGAAGAAGAAAATGATGTAAATTGGCAGCCGGCACAGGTAGTTACTCTAGGGCCTGTGTATACACTTTCGGATCAATTCGCCTTTCCTGATAAATTACCCTCAATTGCCAAAGATAGCATTGAATATCCCCTGCCTCTTACAGAAAATCCATATGCTGGTAAAGGCAATGCTTCTATTAATGAAGCTACTCAATCCATTACTCAAAGATTGGCAATAACGACTCAAAGAGGAATTGCTGCTACGCGAGTGCTTGAAAATTGGAATGTACCCAGATATTTACAAGGTGCTTTTATTAATAACTTCGTGTTGGCAACTTCTTGGGATTGGAGTAGTGTTTATCTAAGAGGCAGAGATTATCCTGTTGTTGATATGAATAATGTTATTCAATATGGGCCAACAGGCGCTCTAGATCTTTTAGGAGTGGTTGATAATATGGGGATTGTGTCTTATGAAACAAAATTTGCAGAAGGCAGACTCCCACCTGGTGAATATGCTGCCGGAGCTGTAGTATTACGTAGAGAGGTAACTAAAGAAAATGATGCTTTTAATCGTGCGCACCTCTTTTCTTATTAGAAAAACATCCACTCTAATTTAATAAAATATGTTTAAACCAAATATAACAGTAGCAATATCAATAGGAGATCCTGCAGGCATAGGGCCTGAAGTAACACTTAAATCTCTAATCGATAATAACATTAATAGACTAGCAAAATTTATTGTTGTTGGAGATAGGTGTTTACGGAAAAGGTTTAAGGCAAATTTTAAAAATGTTGAATTTTTAGATTTAAAGATTATTAAGAAAGTTAAATATGGAGTAGTATCCAAAGAATATGGATTTGCATCTTTAAGTTATATAAAAAGGGCAGTTGAGTTAATTAAAGATAATATTGCCGATTGCCTGGTGACCGCACCTGTTAATAAAGAAAGTATAAATAAAACAGGCATTAAATTCAGTGGCCATACTGAAATATTGGCAGAGATGACCAATACGAAGAATTTTTTAATGATGCTTGTTAGTGATAAATTAAGGATTTCTCTTGTTACCAGACATGTACCCTTATCAATGGTTACAAAATCTATTACCATCGAGAAAATAATAAACACAATAAAATTGACCAATGAGGGCTTAATTAGGTATTTTTCCATACAAAGGCCAGTGATTGCTGTGGCAGGCGTTAATCCTCATGCATCAGATGGCGGATACATTGGAGATGAGGAGTCTAGAATTGTAATCCCGGCAATTAAAAAATCAGGAATAAAAAATTGTCTTGGGCCTTATGCCGCTGATACGCTTTTTTATAAAAAGAAATTTGACTGCTTTATAGCAATGTATCATGACCAGGGCTTAATCCCTGTAAAACAAAATGGCGTCAATAATGTTGTAAACCTTACAATTGGCCTACCGTTTGTTAGGACTTCGCCTGCCCATGGAAGCGGATTTGATATTGCCGGTAAAAATATTGCCGATAGCCAATCTATGAAAAACGCGATTCTTCTTGCCCTTAACTGCTATAAAAATCTTAAACAATAAATAAACCAGTGGTTATCCCAAGACTTAAAAAATCTTTAGGCCAGAATTTACTGATTGATGAGAATATAATTAATAAAATTCTTGAGTCGTCGTGTATTAATAGTAATGATACTATCTTGGAGATAGGCCCTGGCTCTGGTATGCTTACAAAGGGTTTAATAAAAAGAGCAGGTAGTGTCATAGCAGTTGAAATAGATAAAACATTCGCTATGCTTCTAAAAGAGAAATTTAAATTAAATGAAAATATAAAGATTTTCTGTCAAGATATCTTGGATTTCGAAATCAAAAAATATAAGAATTTAAAGGTTGTATCTAATCTGCCGTATTATATAACTACTCCAATAATTGAGTATCTTATAAATAATCTATTCGCTATAGATGATATCTTTATTACCGTGCAAAAAGAGGTTGCAAAGAGGATAGTGGCTGATTCCAGACATAATATAAAAGATTACAGCCCTTTAAGTATCTTTGTTCAATACTATTGCAGGCCTAAAATATTGTTTAACATATCAAAAAATTGTTTTCGTCCTATACCAAAATTCGACTCTTCATTCTTAAGAATGACACCCTTAAAAGGTGAGAAAGATAAGGCAACTCATGAAGAAAAATTCTTTGAGGTTATGAGAGCCTGTTTTAGTCAGAGAAGAAAGACCCTGAAAAATTCCTTAAAAAAGTTTTTTGACGAGGTAGATATATTTGATATATTATCCGATTTAAGGATAAATCAGCAAGTAAGACCAGAGCAGATTGATTTAGATACATATATAAAAATGGTAAATAGTTTGATTAATAAAAGTATAACCATATGAAACATATATTGTTTTAAATTTAAATTTTAAAATAAATACTTGACAAAACACATTATATTGTGTATATTTAATCATTTATAACCCTGCCCCTGTAGCTCAGTAGGCAGAGCACGTCCTTGGTAAGGACGGGGTCATCGGTTCAATTCCGATCGGGGGCTTAGCTCGACGGAAAATTATAGATGCGTGAAATAATCATATTAGAGTGCACAACTTGTGCCAATAGAAATTATAATACTACCAAGAATAAAAAGAAGCAGCAGAAGAGATTAGAAATAAAAAAATTCTGTAAATTCTGCCGTAAGCATACGGTTCATAAAGAAATTAAATAAATAAAATCTACTAAAGACTCATAGCATTTTTGAAAGAAAATGCAGGGTGGATTTTTTTGCGCTAATTCAGGCAACTGTTTTAAGTGAAAATTTGGTTTAGGAACACCTCGCTTTAGAAAGATCCGCTCTTAGGACTTAATATTTTTAGGTTTAGGAGCGTCGGTTAATGGTAAACCAACGGTCTCCAAAACCGTAACTGCGGGTTCGATTCCTGCCGCTCCTGAATGCTAATTATTTAAATGATAAAGAAAATCTTTAACTTTTTTCAAGAGACAAAGGTAGAACTAACTAAGGTATCTTGGCCAACTAAACTCGAGCTTATTGATTCAACATTTGCAATAATATTCTCAACGTTTGTCATGGCGCTATTTATAGGAATCATAGATTTTTTAATGTCAACCTTTCTAAAAGTTATCATTTCAAAATGAAAAAGTGGTATGTCGTTCATACACAGACAGGATTAGAAGATAAGGTTAAGGCAAGCATACAAAAGAAGATGCAAACCCAGAATCTTAAAGAGATGCTTGGGGATATTTTTATCCCTACCGAACAAGTTTCAGAGATTCGCTCCGGAAAAAAAAGGGTGAGTGAGAGAAAATTCCTACCTGGCTATATCCTTGTTCAGGTAGATCTTAATGAAGATGCATATCTGGCAGTGAAAAGCACCCCTGGCGTTACGGGCTTTATAGGTATGGGAAGGCAGCCTTCAAGTCTTCCCGATGATGAAGTAGACAGAATTGTAAAGAAGACAAAAGAGACTCAAACGAAACCTAGCCCTAAGATTATTTATCAGCAAGGTGAACCGGTAAGGGTAAATGATGGGCCATTTATGAACTTTAACGGCGTAATCGATGAGGTATACCCAGAAAAAGGGAAGTTAAAGGTGAGCGTCTCTATATTTGGAAGATCTACTCCAGTTGAACTGGAATATTGGCAAATTGAGAAAATTTAAAATATGGCAAAAAAAGAAGTAGCAGCAATTATTAAACTTCACGTACCTGCAGGCCAAGCAAATCCTGCACCACCCGTTGGCCCTGCATTGGGACAACATGGTGTAAATATAATGCAGTTCTGCAAGCAGTTCAATGAGCAGACCAAGGATAGAGAGGGCATAATACTTCCAGCTATTATTAGTGTATATAAGGATAAGAGTTTTACCTTTATAATAAAAAGCCCGCCAAGTTCAGTGTTACTCAAGCGCGCAGCAAATATTGCCAAGGCATCGGGCACTGCAGGCAAAGAGACAATCGGTACGGTGACCAGAAAACAGGTTAAAGAGATAGTTAAACAAAAAATGAAAGATTTGAATACTCAGGATGAAAAGGCTGCAATTAAGTCAATAGAAGGCACTGCCAGAAGTATGGGCATTGCAATAGATGAAAAAGAAGTTTAAATTATTATTATGAGACCTAAGAGTAAACGCTACAATTCAATAAGAAAAGATATTGATACCTCAAAGACCTATTCTCTAAATGAAGCAGTCACGCTTATAAAGAAATTTCCCAAGGTAAAGTTTGATGAGACTGTGGAGTTGCATTTTAATTTTAATATTGATACCAAGAAAACAGATCAGCTTATTAGGGGAACGACCATACTTCCTCATGGCACTGGTAAAAAGATAAAACTGTTAGTTATCTGTAAAGGCGAAAAACAGAATATTGCCAGAGAAAAAGGTGCAGAATATGTCGGAGATCAGGAATTAATAAACAAGATTGCCGGAGGCTGGCTTGATTTTGATAAAATTATTGCGACACCTGAAATGATGAAGGATTTAAGTAGGTTGGGTAAGGTGCTCGGGCCACGTGGCCTTATGCCATCGCCCAAGACTGGCACAGTAACAGATAACATTGAGCAGGCAATTGAAGATGCCAAGGCCGGTAAGATTGAATATAAGATGGATAAGCAGGGCGGAGTGCACCTTGGCATAGGAAAGGTATCTTTTAACGATGATATGATAATTGATAATGCAAAGGTAGTTATTGAATCAATTATTGCCAGCAAGCCTTCCTCTGTTAAGGGAAAGTTTATAAAATCAATTGCCCTGTCAACCAGTATGGGTTACGGGCTTAGATTAGCTTCATAACATTATGAAAAAGATAGGTATTTTAACAAAAGAGGTTAGTAAAAATGAGTTTGAAAAACACCTGAATAATTCTAATGGCTTTTTCCTAGTTCATTTCCAGGGCCTTGCAGCAAGCTCATTGTCAAACTTACGACGAAATCTTACAGATATAAAGGCAGACTTATTGGTTGTAAGAAACAAAGTAATAGAGAGGGTGTTTGAAAGCAAAAAAATAACAGGCCTTGATAGTTTCATTAATGGTCCAACTGGTATTATATTTCCTAAAGAAGACGTTGTAACCACCTGTAAGGTGCTCAATGATTTTATCAAGGAAAATGAAAAGCTCGTAGTCGAGGCAGGATATCTGGATAATACTA
>JBFZAD010000117.1:0-10165 GCA_041309125.1 Candidatus Omnitrophota bacterium | reverse complement strand
TCTATGTCTAATATTTTGCTAATTGCATGTCGGGCAATGCTTCTTTGATCTTGATTTCCACTTTTTAAATAATAAATCAGGTATTCTTCTAATAAAAAGAGATGACCAAAATGCCTGTTTTCAAATAGTTGCTTGTGTTTCTTATATAAGGCCTTGGCCCTTTCATCAAAATTTACCCTTAAAATCTTCTCTGCAATCTCTCTTGCTTTAGTATGAATTTTAACATTTTCCTCTCTTAATAAGCAGCTAACAACGTCTATTGTGCGGATCCTCACATCATCTGTTGCTTTCTCATAAAACGCCTCAAAAATATCTTCACCAGCTATAATCATCTTCCAGGCCGTAATTATAGAGCTTAACCAGAGGCAGCTGCTTTTAATTCTTGAATCATCAGAATCAAGTAAATCAATTATCATTTCTTCAAGATAAACTTTAGAATTTATATCCTCACTAGTCTTCCAGCTAAAGAATTCTTCGCCAGCAACTTCTATTGCGCCAGTCTTAAGGAAATTTTTAAAGTTGATTGTACGTATAATAAGTTCACTTATGTAAAATGAAATAAGATTTTTTCGGCCTCCATCAATTTCGTTCATTTTTGTATTAAGAAGCCTTAGGATTTTTCTTGCAAACTCGTATTGGGCAGATTGAGGATTTTCATACTCATTATAAAAAGCGCTCAAAGACTCCCTGACCCATCTTCTATAATTTAAATCAGTTGAGCTATTATGGGCTGCGACTATACCTTTTATTGCTTCATTTTTGTTTAGGCTGATAATTATTCGCTGAACAGGAATGCCTACAATTTCTCCCATAACCCAGCAAGCACTCTCCCTAACATCTCTTGACTGGTTATTTAAAAGCAGCATCACGATTTCCTGAATCGATTGCATTTTGAGCAGATCGTCTTCCTGGCCAACCATACTTAATAGACCCTCTACGTATCTATATTCTTTTAAAATCTCTCCAGCTCTATCTTGATGGAATGCATCAAGGACACCTAAGTTCAAGATATTTTCAATAGCAATTCTTGCTTCATTAGCTAAGCCTTGATCTCTTAGTCTTAGCATACAACGTAGGCAATCAAGAATTCTCAATTTTGCTTCCTTGGCTGTTTGATGATTAAAATACTGTTGACATGACAAAGCCCCATTTCTTTCTTCTAAAATCTTATACACAGTAATCATCTCGCTCATCCAAAGTGCACTATCTCTGTAAGATGAGTTTCTGTGATTTTTATAAATATCAATAAGCCCATCAATTAATTCTCTTTCTTCTGGTCTCTCAAGCCACCTTTCAAAGCCTAAATTCGCAGCATTTGATCCCCAATATTTCTCAAGCTCTCTCGAAATTTTCTCTAAAGTAATACCTAGATCATTATCCTCTGAATCTGAATCAACTGGGCTGGAGGAATGCCTCTTCATTTTATCTTGCGCTCTCTTAGCTTCTAAGTCTGAAGTCCCCTCTCTGACTGACTTAACTTGAGGATTTGAATTCGGATCCTGGCCAGTCAAAGTGCAGTAGTGGACAATAAAGTCTTCCCAAAGACTAGATAAGGCAGATGCGACTTCTAGAGTCATCTTAAGCATCTCAATATATATTGTAGGCATGACTTTTTGACTCTTAACAATATTGGGCTGGGCGCAGCAATATTCAACATCATTTATTGACAGACCAACATGCGATGGATCAAATACCTCTTCTTCGGTTAATATCCTCTCATCCTCTGGATAGCCTGATCTCTGTGCCACTATTCCTAATGATATCTGGGTCGGAGCCTGGCCCAAAAGGCCTTCCATCGAAGCATGGGGATCCCTTGGGAACTCATGCATTGGCATCATCAGAGAATATTCGTGTTTTTTATTTGCGCCTTCCATTACAAACTGCCTAAGCTCATACGCAGTATGACGCAGGAATTCTCTTTGATTGTACATACAATTCAAATCATATCTCTTTCCTAAAACTACCCAAACAAATATGAATCGAGCTAAAGCCACAGCCAAACTATCTTCTTTTCTAGCAAAATCTAATAACCTATCGAACTTGTCATTATATATTACATATGGGGCTATATCCATTCCTGCTAAGTACATTGGGCCGTATACCATTGGTGTAAGACGACGCATCAATCTTCCTCCAATCCTTGACTCCAAGTTTCTAATTACAATTGGTTTGCCTTGCTCTTTTAATCTCTCGGCAAGCTTTCTTAAAGGACCTTTGTTTGCATAGACGATTCTTTTTGTGAATCTATGCTGGGTTAGCTCCATATTCTTAACAATCTCTTGTGTCTCTCCGCTTCTACTGAACTCAATAAATATGGTATTGTCATCATTGGCCTCTTTTGGTATTAACCTCAAATCACCTGGTGAATCAAGCACTATAAATCTTCTGTTTGAATTCCCAAATGCATTGTGTAGCGCTGCTAGAACATGGGCAAACATTTCATTTGCGCCAATGCCAGAAAGAATGACGAATAGTAACTCCTTACCATTTTCCTCAAACTCCTTGATAAGAATTTCTTCATATATCTCTGCTTCCTTCGTAAGAAATTCTTGGAAATAATAATTCAGTACACCACCCCTATAATTATATTCTCTTGCTGCAGCTACCCCAGCCACTGCATCTAAATGATCCTTTACTGCAAGCCACTTGCCTTTGTCAGTCTTTAAGCCTTCTTCTGGGAAAGTAACCTCTACCTTCAGTATATGCGATGCATATCGTAATGCTTCTTTGCTTACAACATCCTCAACTGCGAGGGTTATCTCTTCACCTGTTGCCTGTTTGTCTAAATTGCATATCCGATAAGTAGTGGCGACCAAGGTTAGAAGGGAATATTCTTTTAGCCTGCTAGCTATCCATGACCCATCTCTTTTTGCTAAGCTGCAAAGGCCTTCTATGAAAACTGTTACATCAAGGCAATTGACAAAGACATCAATCATTCTGGCTAAGTTAACATTCTGATGTTTGCTTATCTGAAGAATCATAGAGTATAATTCTTCTGCCTTTCCATATATTTGTGATGATTGAGGAGCTACTTTATCAATATTTGAAGTGATATGATTAAGCCATGCGTAGTCTTTGAGCTCTTTTAAGACATCTGCCGTAGGCCTTCCTCCTGTTTCTGCCACATCAGCAATAAGCTGTGCTGGCATAAGAGAACTTAAGAACTTATTGACTATTTCTTCCTGGCTTATATTCAAATCCTTTGCCAGGCTATCAATTTGTGAAGCTAAATTTTTATCAACTGGGCTTGAGGTTGCCTTAATTATATCTTTAGCAATCTTCTCAAATTCTTTCTTAATATGGCTAAATTTAGACTTGGCTTCCTTGTCTTTCTTAACAAGCTCATTTAGCTCTTTATTACTAAGAAGCCTTAAGTTATCCTGGGCTATTTTAATGATTTCAGCAATTGGTATTATTTGGCTATTTCTTGCCCTTATAATCGCATCGTTATTTTTTCCCTTTTGTTGTATTATTAAATTTCTTATTTCCTGAATTTGCTCAAAATAATTTAATTTAATAAAGTTATTTTGCGTTAAATCAAACAATAAATTCGCAATCTTATTCCATCTCCTGTCAAGTTCATTCAGTAGCTCAGTTACAGGGCTTGAGGAATTTGTATCTCTTCCTACATATTTTCTATCTACTAAGAATCTAAATTTATCATCTTCTACATGAAATACTCCTGTATCGGGATCGCGTGTTTTTAATGCGCCTTTTAATCCTTCGGAAGCACAAAATATATTAAATAGGACTGGTTCAGCAAATCTAACATCAGTCAGTAAAATTTGTTTTTTAACCTTTAGCACTCTATCATCACCGCTTTTGCCTTCTGCTGCCTTGAGCAGTTGATAAACATAAGTAGCCCCCTTCGATAACCATTCTTCTGTTGCCGTTTCACCAATCTGTTTAATATAGTCCTGTTTAAAGTTATTCCTAGCTAAATAATCTAAGACTGCAAAATAACCTACTGCCTCAAATTCTACAAGACGAGTCAAGGTAAGCTTTAATATTTCTGAATCATCTCCTTTAAGAACCATGTTGTCTTTTATTCCATATCTAGTGAACATCTCCTTTGCAACTGACACAATGTCCTTTAGCTCTAAATAATATGGCGGATTTCTGGTTATGTCCCAAAGCATCTTGCCTTCTTTGATATAGATAAGACAAAGCCATTCATTATAAAGCTTATTCTTCTTGGACTGTTTAAGCAAATCCTCGAAGATCTCTACGTCAATTGTTAATGCAATATTAAACTCTATTATCTTTCTAATATGATCGACCTCTGCATTGCCATAGATAACTCCTGCATAGGCACCCCGTAAACTATGTGGCAGCATAATCGCGCCTCTTATTACTGCATTTCTAAATTCTGAAATTGCAGCTAAGGCTGGTTCTCCTCTCGCCTGAATTTCATTAAGCGTCTCGTCCAGATGCTTAATAAGATTTAACTCAAGTTCTTTAGGTATGGTCTTGGGCTTTTCTGACAGGAGTGGCCTGGTTCTGTCAGCGGAAAGCTTGGAAGAAGATTTCTTCTCTCTAGGCCACATAAAACCCAGAAATAATAAATAGGCAAGACCTGAAATTATTGAAGCTGAAAGTGCACGCTTATTGACATCAATAGTTTGACGTTTGCGCTGTTGTCTGCTCATACTAGCAACAATCTTCAGATACTTGTTGCGTACTGCAAGAAACACTGTCAGGACAATAGCTGCAAACCCAACAACAATAGGAATCAAATACGCTGTCAAAGGACTTGATGAATTTACTAAAGATGAACTGCTGTTATTCTTCTGAAAACTAAGAGATGACGAGCTGATTCTTGATAAGGCCTTCTTGAGTGCTTCTCTAATACCAAGAACAGTAATTGAATCAAGCTCACTTAAAAGCAAATTAAATTCCTTAGGAATAAGTCCAATGCCTATCTCTTTCTCTAATGAAAGCTTGACTATCTGCTCAAATACTTCTTTGGCAAATAATATATTATTGGTTTCAGGCCATGTCTCTTCTTCAATTTTTGCCTCCTTTAAATAGCTCAATTTTGCATCTATTTTCTCATTGATTATATAAATACTTCTTGCTATTAAATTTATGCTACCCAAGAGGATACCCATTAGATATCTTGGAGAAATATTCATATCGTTGAGCAACCTTACCCTGCTTATTAGATTTATGACCTTCTCATCAGAAGAGCTATCTAAATTTAAGTTAATCATCTCCCTCTCTATTACTTCTTTAGAATCTTCAATTAACGCACCTCTGATTTTATCTATTAACCCGTTCTTTTCTGCTATTAATCTTTTAACCTCTTCCCTCATTTTAACAATTTCATCTCTTGAAATCGGGCTTGAAGAATTCTTTGTGCCTGGTTTAGACATAATTTGCTTATAATATGGGCTTTCTTCTATTGCCTTGCCTAATCTAAGTTTATCAATTCCTGAAGTCATCTTAAAGAAAATACGTCCTAGTTCAAAAAATTCATCGGCTGTTTTTGCGCAGCAGGCTCTATTAATAAGATAATTCAAATACTCTGTGTGCTCTTCAGCTAATAGATCAAGCTTAATAGAAATATCTATGTCCAATTTCGCTGTTCTACTTGATTCATGATGAGGATCAATGGACTTAAGCAACCTTCTTATGCGCAGCAATCTTTCTTTTGCAAATGAGCTGCCAATAAGCTCTTCAATTACATCGAGTTTATGTTCAATCGAGCTAGATGCATTCGTTCTTAATAATTCCCTATTTGATACAGGGCTAGAAGAAGCCTTTTTTCCACCTTTTATACTTATGTTTATTACTTCTTTTATAGCGCTTAAAGAACTTTCTAATCTTTCAAAAAGTTTAACAATATTAATGTCGCCTTCACATAGACAGCTAAGATCAAAGATTATTTTTTCATTCTCACCATGGCAAGAATCGATCTCAAATTTTATCTCTTCTCTTTCCTGCCTATCAAGCACCTCTCTAACCTTAGTTCTCATTTTATCTACGTTGGTAACGAATTTTTTTACCCTTAATATAATCTTCAATTGTAAAATGTTAACTTCAATCTTGCCCAAGCATTCTTTTGCTTCTTTGGTCTTAACTAGAGCAATTAATTTTTTAATATTCTCTTTGTTTAGCAATATGCTCTGCCCCTTTGAATTAACCCTAAGAATATCATTCGAGCTAAGTTTTGTATCTTCTTCAAGCACTTTTATATCTTGTTTAGATTCTTGAATTGGTAATTCGCCGTGTTTTACCAATCTTGTCCTAATTAATCCGCGATATTCATCAATCGGTATATTTACATCAGGATGTGCTACAACATCTAGGGGCACAGAGCCTCTTGGCAACTCCAATACTTGCAGCGTACTACCTTTTAAATACATAACGTAGATTTTATCTTTAATAGTCTCTAAAATAGCCTTAAAATTCTTAGCAGGATCCGATGACAACACATTATTGTCGGAGGTAAAATTCTGCTCTGTGCCTTTTAGTCTCAATTCCTCAATAAGATGGCCGCTTAAAATTCTTAAGAGTTTATATGCTCCATGAGACCGTAATTCTTCACTATACTCTGTATCCTCTAAATCAATTACCCCAAATTTATACCTTGCGTAATTATAGGCATTCATTATTATTACTTCAAAAGGATGTTTATTATCCCAGGATTTAATATGCACTGCATCATAACCTCTCTGCGATTTGGAATAGAAATTAATATTTGTGTTAGGATAACTTTTTCTAGCCCAGAAATATAAGTGGTCGGCAACCTTACCATAATCTTCAGATATTATCATGACTCCTGCAGTATCCTGAATATACTTTAATAACAAATCAGTTACTTTTGATGTATTTTCCTGATAAAAATTCTCTTCGAAGCAATCATTACCTTCACAGTATTTGAGCATTTTCTCCCAGATGCTAAATATGGACTTTACCCTTGTCTCGAATCTTATATTTACTAACCCAGCCTTGCCTAGGGCCTTTTTGATCTCTGCCTTCTTCCTATTTAAGAATAATTCTTCCAATCTTTCATAACTTATTCCATAAATATGCTTTACGGCCTCTTTTATTCTGTTTGCTTTATCAGGATATATTATTCCAAAGGCCTTGTCCTTTAGCTCACCGGATTTTTCAGGTGCATTGATACGTTCAGCAATCGAGGAATAAATATGTAAGATTTCAATAAAGCGATAGAGCCTTTCTTCGATTTTTCCTTGAGCTGAAATTGAATGCAGCTTATCTACCAGTATTAATAACAATGATTCGTAATCACCTGATAATTGCATAATTCTCTTCATGTAGTTATCTACGGTATACTTACCTATTATTTCTTTAAAATATGTCTTATCCCAATATGGATTATTGCGCACTACAAATATTAACCTCTCTAGCCTTTCTGCAATCTTCTGCAGCCTTATATCAGATTTCTTGACTTTGACCCTAGAATAGTGCTTTAGTTTTTCATAGGTCATATCTTCATGGGGGAGTTTGTGCAAAAGTGCAGCGACTATTGTTTCAGTTTCAGCGTCCCACTTGGCTAAAGTCATAGCCATATCTAATACATGGGTTATATATAAATCACCTGAAGGAAATTTAGCATCTTTATATCTATCTTTAACAAAAATATATGCCCCTCTTATCATTCTCTCTTGCCCTAGGCTAAGCGCGCTATTTTCCTTCTTTGCTCTTATGACGCTTTCTATTGTCAAACCATTGCCATTCTTGTTGCCATTAATATTATTGTTATTACCAACTGGCGAGCTGGAGACACCATTTGTTTGAAATTCCCTCTTGAGTCTTCTTAACAGTTCGTTAAATGGAAACTTGTAGCTTTCATTTTTAA
The DNA here is from genome assembly GCA_041309125.1 of Candidatus Omnitrophota bacterium. GTDB lineage: Bacteria > Omnitrophota > Gorgyraeia > Gygaellales > Gygaellaceae > JBFZAD01. The sequence goes on along the minus strand of JBFZAD010000117.1, from coordinate 2,337 downwards.
ATATTCCCAAAAATATTGAATCATTGAGTATAGAATTAAGAATATCAATGGGGCTGGCATCCTCATTTAGATAAATATTGCTTACTCGTTCAGAAACCTTAGTGAAAATTAAGGGAGCGGTAAAATTAGGATGCCTTTCGTAATCAACCGCCATAATGCCTAAGCCAATTGGACGAGGAAGATCGTTAGTTGCTTCCTGCAAAGTTAAAAGAATATTTCCTATTGCAATCCTGCGGTCTATCTCAGCAGATGCCGGGCTGCTTGAGCTTTCTCCCTGTTCAGAATAAATTGCCTGCTCAACAACAATATTTCCTTCTCTATCAATCTTTAAAATTACATTTGCCAAAATTATGCTGGTTTCCTTTGAAAATCCGAGTTTAATATGACTCTCATAGCTATCTAAATCAAAAATATTATCATATTCGCTGATTATTTTTACTGAACCCCTTAATACTGCATTACCTAAATTAACTTTCCCTTTTATAGTTAAAGTGGTTAGCTTTCTTGTTGAAGTCCTTTTCAGTGAATCAAGACAATTTTGAACATCTTCATAATATTTGTCTAGTTCTTCAATTGAAGGAGGTACTTGCGCTTCTTCTATATCATACAATGTCCATTTTTCTGTATCCAGACTGTAATAATCTGAATAGGCCTGAAACCAATAATCAAACGAATTCTTAACGGGCGTAAAGAATCTGCTTCTCTTTTCTATGCCAATATTGATGATTCTAAGCAACCTATCAATTCCATGCTTGTTTAATATCTCTTTAATTCTATTATCGTTAGCTGTAGCGAAGAATGAGTTTAAATTAAGCAATGCTGAGGCTATTGCCCCCTCAAGTTGGGTATAATTTTTATTGTCGCTTTTTACTTTAATATTTTCTATTAGATCAGGAATTATTATCCTCTCTATGAGTTCTTCTCCTGATAAAAATTCTCCCTCAAATTCTATGGCCTCTAACGAGGCTAACTCCTGCAAAATTGGAGCAAGCACACTATAATTAATCAGAGCTATATTAGTATTGAAATCCTGCTGGCCTGGCTCATTTGGATACTCACGAAGGTTTCCTGAGCTATCTTGACCTATTACTTTATCCAAGCCAAGTAAGCCTATTGAATAGAAAAGTTTCTCATGCTCTTTGCCTGGCTTTTTAGCTTGTGCAAGCTCAAGTATCTGCACCTTATTAGTACCATCAGGTAGAAGCTGGATACCTAATTGTCCACCTTTCTTGTCTAAACCTGCCTTTGAGGTAGATATCATTACAATCCCTACGCGATTGCGTGCCATCCACCCTAAAATAGCTGCATCAGGCAAACTGGCTAGATTATCCCCATTAAAGAAGGCCCTTATATAAGATTTACCATCTTCCGGTTGGATAAACTTTAAAGCTTCATATAATAGCCTAACTCCCCACTGTCCGTGCCCACCTGGAGCGAGGTATTTATCTGTTAATTGATTATCGTTTGAAAGATCCACAACAGGTAAATCTGCTTGATATAACATTTCATCTTCAGGCACTAATAGAACTCCTTTTTCTGCCATAGCTTGCCTATAGGTTCTCTTATTTACAAGAGTATCATCCGCCCTATCTAAAAAGTACACGCTATCCAATAATTTTTTATAAGATGGCGCTGAATCATTATTAACTAAAGGTTGGAATATCGCTCCTCCAAATTGTTCAGCTTCTTTAATAACGCGCAGCAACTTTATCTCTGCGATAGAGATATCTTCTTCAAAAACTTTAGGATTGCCTTGTGTATCCTTGCCTACTAATCTTGCATTGAAGAACAAATCAGTAGCCTTAGCACCCATTTTTACACTTCCTGTTTCTGGATCTTTTGGCCTATGTATAGTTTCCTCTAAGTAACGAATTCTTGATACGCTAGTTCCCAAACCCCCATCCATAGGATTAAAAGTTACAACCACATCTTTTGCAGCTAAAGCGTTATTGTCATCCGTAAGAATATCGTCATAATTAATCCTTCCTAAAAGTTCATGTCTTTCTTGAAGCGTAAGAAGCGCGGATGGCAGAAAGTTCTTTCCGATTACAAGCTGAATCTTTTCCGATGCAAATTTTCTCAATAAGCCTTTTATATGTATGATATCAAATCTACTAAGTTTTAATTTAGTGATGAAGTCTTCTATAGAAGAACTGCTGGTTCTTGTTTTTCTATTTTTTCTTTTAATTTTTTCTACTATTAGCTTTCTATGTACAAGTGACAATAAAGATTCTTTTCTGGGGGTTACCTTGAAAAATGCTCCTTGCCCATATACTGTCCTAGAGAGGCTTCTAAATACTCTATTTTCTAGCAATCTGTCTAATCCTTCTTCTCCTT
>JBFZAD010000116.1:0-17465 GCA_041309125.1 Candidatus Omnitrophota bacterium | reverse complement strand
TTAATTGCTTCATCAGGCTGATTCTTTAAGTTATATGCCTGGGCTGCAACTGTTCGAGAGTGAATGCTATTTCTTTCAAGGGGTGGTCTGCCTTCTCTACCCTTATATACCTCTTCACAAAACTTAATTGCTTCATCAGGCTTCATCATATCAAGATATATCCTTGCTCCAATAGTTCTTGCATACAAATTCTGATGATCTTTTTCTAATGCTTCAAGTATCTTCTTAAGGGCTCCCTTGAAATCCCTTCTCTTTTGTAGAAATTTAGCATCTTGTGTTAACTGTATGATTTCTTTCTTATTATTATCACCCTTCTTATACTCTTGCCAATATTTCACAGGATGGAAGAATTCAAAAGATCCCCTTGCAAACACCTCCCACATCCTTGTGTGTTCTGGGATATAGTGTTTATGATCTGGATTCTTCCAGTCTTTAAGACGCACAATACCGGAAGTTGTCTTGTGCGTCTTACTCTTCTTAGTCCTCTTGGAATCAGTAAATTTGTCCTCAGATAAAATGACTCTACGATGGCCTTTCTTGGATTTTTCTGCCTTTCTAACTTCCTCATCAAGATGAAATCTCTTCTTATTGGAAATCATGGCAAATTCCCTCAATGCCTTGGCCCCTTCACCTAATAAATTATAAAGATAACCCCGATACATATAATACAAATCTTTGTCTATATCTGGTGCGCCTTTATCAAAATAAGCCTTCAAATTATTGATGGCCTTTAATTCCTTATGCTGAACCTCATAGACTTGACTTAAAAGTAGGCGGACCTCCCATGAGTCTTGTACCGCAATTAGTCTGTTTATAAAAAGCGTTGCATTTGGATAATCCCTTCTAACGATATAGAGATTTGCCTGAGAAGAAAGGTAGTCTTTTTTGTATTCAATATTCTCTGGCTGGAATCTGTTAGCTATCCTCAAAAAGGCAACTCCTTGCTCTAGATATCCTCGCTGACATAAGGCAGTCCCAAATTCATGGCTGGCAGTGGAAATTAGTTTCTTGTCATCTTTAGTAAGAAATTTTATATGCTTTATAATCCTGTATGCCTGGTCAAATAATTCTTTTGCCTCGTCAAAATAATATTTTGAATGATCGAATCGTTTTTCCTGTTCAGCCTTATCCATAAGCATAAGATTAATAATCCCCAGATTTAAATAGGCGTTAAAATCATTGGCATTTATTTCATTGATGCATTTGGCAAAATAGTCTGATGCATAGGCAAAATCTTGATGAACGCTTGAATTTAAGTAGTAGATGCCCAGCCCCTTTAACAACCATGGCTGGATTTCTGCCTGTTTTGGGTATTCTTTTAAGGCCCTCTTAAGAAGAGCTCCGGACCTTTCAAGGCGTTTGTGTTTTAAAGCCCAGAGCCCAAGGGCAATTAACCGATAAAAGACAAAATAAGGATGCCTCCCTTCAATTTGAATCATCTTCTTCAGTTCCCGCACTGCGTCTTGGAACCTTCTCTGCTCCAGATATATCAATCCTAGATTAAGGTGGTGCTTGGAATCTATGCCACAACCCTTTATCCTTTCTTCATAAACAGGTCTGTATTTATTCAGATTATCTATAAAATCCCTGTAGTATCTTCCCTCAACGCTAATAGCCTTGCGGTAAGAGGCTATCGCACCATCTACCAATCCTATCTCAAAATAAGAAACCGCGAGAAGCCTCTGGATCTCCGGATCTAAAGGATTGAGCTTGGCACTCTCAGATAAATATCTAATAGCATCGGTGAAACGCTTTTCAATATAACTATTCCTACCTAAGTAGTTAAGCGCCTCTATATCATAAGGATCTAGTTCATTTATTCTTTCATATTCTGATATTGCCTCTTTTCTAAGCCTAAGCATTGAAGAAATATTTATTCCATTAACCTCATTCCAGGCAGCTAAGAATATCTTGCTCTCTGCAAGCCCGCGATGGGCTTCAATATTTTCTGGCTCGAAATTACACACCTTCGTAAAGTATTTCTGTGAGGCTTTAAAATTATCATTTCTTAATGCAAGCTCACCCAACAACATAAAAATCTCAACGCGCTCCTTATGATTAGGATGCCTTCTGATAAATAAATCTAATACTTTTTCAATATTCATATTTATAACCCGCTCATCAAAGCCTATTAGCCTCACCATAGCTAATTTCTTCAAAAGTACAAACCCATACATAAAATCCTGCTTTAGTATCAGCACCAGCTCATTTATTTCACCCTTTAATAATAACTTCAACATCTTAGGTTCACTAATAGGGCTTGCCGAGGAACTATTGTCACCCTTACTATTATCCAAGCTCCTTTTCGACAGACTGCTTGGACCAATGGATGCTTTGTTCAATCTTTCCCTTAGATAAACTGCTACTTCTTGCTCTGTCTCAATAGGATCTTTGCCATCGGTTTCGAATACGCCTATACCACCATTAAATTCTGGTTCATTCCATTGGCTCAATTCATCAATTAGCTTTAGCACCTCCTCACTCATTCTTAGTCGTTTTTTCTGCTCATCTAATGATACCTTCAAATGTGTTTGAAGAACATGTATTGCAACTCCTTCAATAAGGCTATTTTCCACAGCAGCAGTTTCCTGATAAGTTAGGGGGTAATCTCGAATCCAGGCAATACCATTATACTGTCCGGATGTATACATTCTACCTGCTAAGGTAATCATAAAATCAAGCAGTCCTTCTTTAATTTGTTTATATTGTCGCGGTAGGGTATACAATAATTCAGGATGCTCATCTGCAACCTCTTTAATCAACTCACGCATGGTTGTAGTATCCATAAAATCAAGCTCAAGCGGCTCTTTATCAAAACTCAACCTTCTATTGATAAATTCATTGTAATGGTCTATGAGTACTTCTTCGTTCTTAACGTCAATCTTCTCATTAATTAAGGTATAGACCCACGCCCTGAGGATAAACCCTCCTCTTACCGGACGCACGTGAAGCATATCATAATTTGCTAAGGCCCTTGCTAGTGTTCTTTTGCCAGCAGAAGCTCGTCCGCTTACAATCCATAGAATGGGATTTTTTGATTTCGTGCCGGCAAAAGCAGTCCTTGGCCCATTGACTGGCATAGTAAAGTTTACTGCTGTACCCTTATGCTCGCCTTCGCTATATACTTCGATCGAACCCGAGACTCGGCTCAAATTATTCTTCACAGAAACTAAGCCAAGACCTGAGCCACGGATTCCTTTAATTGCCTTTCGCTCTATCCGCTCTAATGGCTTAAATAGTGAATTGATTTTATCTTGAGGGATACCAATACCATTATCGATAATCCTGGAAACTATCTTGCCGCGTGCTGCATCTAATAATACATCTACCAATACCCGGCTAGCCCCATATTGTAAAGAATTTCCTAAGATATTTTTAAAGGCAAGGTAAAATATGTTGCGATAGAACGATATCTCCACTGTGGGAACATCTGGGCTTATCTTTAAAATAAACTCTGTTTCAGGTGTATGACTAAGCATAATATCGTCTCTAACACGCTTCTCTATCATTGCTAATAAGCCCCTGATATCGCATACATCCATTGAGGTGCTTATAGGCATGTTAAATGCTGTCTTGATCCTAAGATCAGCCTCATCTCCTTCAACCAGAGCCCTTTGGGCGAAATCTTTAAGCCTAGCACCTTTAATTAACGGAATAATATCTCTGAATAATTCTTTCTGCTTATCGAAATAAGTTATACGTTGGACAATTAACAAAAGATGATGCTCAAGCAGCGACAAGATATTAACTTGCTTATTGTCTATAATGGTAACGTGATCCCTGTGCATCTTCATAAAGTTATGAAAAATATTAATACAACAACGAAGTTCTCTTGCAGAGGCATAAAAGCTCTTTAAAGTGTTTTCAATAATATCAAATCGGGTTGAAGCATTTTCTATGTTTTCATTCAGTTCTTTTTCAAGCAAGAGTTGTTTTCTGACAATATTATTTCCAGGATTAATTAGGCCAAACCCCAAAAGCTCTTTGATATCATGCAGCGCCCCACCATAAAAGCGCTCAAGCAACTCATCAAAATCGGCATTGACGCCAGAGCTGCCTTGCGGCTTTGAAATCTTTTGATAAACTTTGGCTGGGCTGCTGGATGTAGATTCATTATTCTTATACTCTATATCTGCAAGTTTATCGCTAAAATCCCAAGGTTGATTCTTTAGAAACTTTAAGCCTGATTTAGAACCATAATAAAGCGCCACGGCATATTTATTAAACAATACAACATCACCTTTATTTTTATCAGCAACTGCAAGATTAAAATCTGTCTTTTCGCCTTCTTTTTCCAAAGCTATTTTAACTATCTTAAAATAAACTTCGCGTTTTACTGTTTCTCCAAGCCGTGTCTTTCCAGATACTAGCTCTATAATTCTTTCTTTATCTTGTTTGAAATGCTCTCGAATGAGAGGCTTAATGCTTCCTCGTAAAATCTCTAGAGCAATATTGACAAAGCTTAGATCTATTGCATTCTCACAGCAGAAGCGATAACGATCAATAGCCGCCTTTGGCATTTCATTGATCCTGATAATATGACCTAAATTGCTCACAAAAACAACCTGTGCAATATCATTGACTATGCTATAGAAATATCCATTCGCTTTCTTATCAGTGAAATATTCACCGTTTTCTACAATATCGAAAATTCTGTCAAGTAGCTCATGCTCATCAAACCGGCCATCTTGATCAGGAGGGATGCTAAAAGCATTATTTCCTTTCCTGGCACATCGCATGGCGTATTCAGATATATTCTCCCAGCCAAAGGGATTTGGTGTCTTTTCGGTTTTTTGGGCATAACCTGTAAATAGTACAACTACATCTTTAAATTGCTTTTCCTTGCGTTGGTTAAAATCTTTTGAAACAAGCGTAGTAGAGATGCCTTTTCGATACATTACCATGCGCATTTCATACCATCCATCATGAATTCTGGATGCGAAACCTTCTTTTTTTGCCAATGCAATAAAATCATCTAATTGCTGTTTTCGTCTATTTCTAAGCTCAAGGGGCCTTTCTGTCTTCTTTTCCTCATCTTTCTTTTGATCTTCTATTGTTATAATCTTTTTCCCTTTTTCAAATGCATCAAAGATGCTATCAAGCTGCTCTGAAATCTTTGGATTGGAGATATTGACAAGTTCGGCCTCATAAATCTCAAGCCCAGATTTATTCCATTGTTCGTAGGCCTTTCTTAGCTCCTGAATAAAAGCTTGGTGCAAAAGATCATCTTGTCTTGCTTCCTGCGTCAGGAAAATTTCAATAACAAAAGTTTTTTCTCCATTTTTCTCGCTTATCTGCGTACATATTCTAAACCAAGGGTATTTTTTTGCCATTTCGTCCAGGACATTTTTAAGATGCCTAAGAGATAGGCCTTTTGCTTTGCTAAATATGTCATCTAGCACTTCAAGAGGGATAGCTGAATACTCTAATTGTAGGCTCAGCTTATAAGAAACTGCACCCATAAGAATCATTTCTGTTTCGTCAGTAATTCCTTCTTGTAAATCTTGCTCAATTTCTTCAGGTGTGAGGATATCGAAAATTATAGGTCTGTCCTGGTGTAATTTATCTAGGAATTTATTCTTTATGGACCTCTCTTCATCCATTCGTTTTTCTTTCTGTCTGCGTCTGGCATCATTGAATACAGAGGCTTCATCAAAAATAGGGGCAATCACAGGAGATTTAATCTGGTTTGAATATTTATCCAATAAAGCTGATTCAAGCTGAAATTCACCAGCAATCTTAAATAGCATTAATAACGAATTGATTGTTTTAGTCTTTGACTTGCCTTTTTTATGTACAGCAGAATTAATCTCTGCAATTGTATCTACAATAGCGGATAAAACTCCTTCTTTAATAAGTTCTTTTTTCTCTGCATTGAAACAGTCAAAATAACCCAATACATTCTCGCTAAATTCAACCCTGTCTGTTAATTCTTTAATCATAAAGCTCATCTGATTTACTGAATCAAGCAAGATAAATATAGCTAGTAAATATTCTGGTTCCCTATTTACTATAGACACGAAGTCCTCTATGTAGGCTTTCGACTTTGAATACTCGCCTTTCTTAACATAGCAGGCGGCAATCGCTGCAGCTACCCCTGGTGCCTTCAAGCCAATTTGGTAGCCTCTAATCCACAGTTCTAATGCCCGCGCTTCATCACCTAGAGCTTCATAGATATTAGCAAGATATACGTAAGCATGGGGGCTAGGGTTAAGATTAAAGGCAAATTCAAGATTCTTTTTAGAGGTTTGGTATATCTGTTTTGCTTTAAAATTATCTTGTTCTTCTAGCTCAAGGCCCATCTTATACTGCATATACCCTATGTTTAAAAAAGCCTGGGCTTGTTCTTTTTTCTTTATATCTTTGCTGGTAAGCATTCTCTCATACTGATCAATTGCCTCTGAATACATCTTAAGTTGCTGATATACTGTAGCTAACTCCTCTCGTAAATATAGAGAGTGGGGATGCTTTTCTAAACCCTGCCTCAAGATGATTATTGAACGGCCATAATCTTTCTTGGTAGAAGCCTTTCTGGACTGCGCCCGTATTATGCTTGCTTCGCCAAATGTTACAATATCTTCTAGTTTAAGAGCTCTTGCAAGCTCCACAGCCTTACTGTAATATTCGATAGAATTGTCAAAATCTGATAATAGCCCATAACAAGCGCCTACATCAAATAGTATAAGCGCCTTGAGTTTATCGTCATTTCCTATTTTCTCTGTAATTCTTAGATACTCCTGGGCTGCGCGGGAATATTCTCTTCGATCAAAAAATCTTTTATCAATCTTAAGCTTCTGCTGTATCAAATCACTGTTAACCTTCATACCAAACGCCATAGTCGATAAAGAAAACAACCAAGTTAAATTGCCGGAAAATAAATGAGGCGCCTGAGTAATAAAATCCCAATTAGAGAAAAGCAATCCAAGCCCAAAAATAGCCACGGAAAATAAAATTTTTCTATTTTTCTTAATGTTACGATTGCGGGTCTTTTTAATACCATATTCTAAATCCTTTGCCCTGTGTCTCAAATCCTTAATAGCTTCCTCACACGATCCTATTTTTTCTCTTAAATACTCATCGTTCATGGTGCGATGCCCGGAAATTTTTGGTATAAGCCTACGGTATCCCTCAGCAAGAGAAATATACTCTTTATAAGTGCTGATCGCTCTCTCTTTGCTATAAATTTCCGTATTCTTCAATTGCTCAAATCGAGTGTCAAGCGATCTAAGCACTGGCCAGATATACATCTTCCAATATCGCTCCTCCCGCTCATCTAGGCTTTTCTCACTCATGGACTTGCAAGCTATCTCTTTTTCAAATTCAACATCTAGATCAATATCCAACTTTCTCTTACTTCTTTTCGTTTCTTTTTCTACCTTTGCCTCCCACCATTTTAGTAATTCATTGAACTCCATAAGGGTTTCTTTGAAAGTTAACTTAACATATTCAGTTTGGGTTATTTTCATCTGCGCAGTAACCTTTTTTAGTCCAGTTTGTTTCGCATAATTGCCCTTGCTTTCCTTATATTTTATCTCATTAACCTCCAAATCATTTAATATACGAATCAGTTGTACAAAGTATTTTTGCCAGGAAAACCGTGGCCTAATCCAGCGATAGATGCACTTAACTTGTTTGAGGTTGTTATATAAATTAACTACCTCGACTTCGTTGCTAACTCTATATATTTCACCTAACAGTCTTACCTTAAATACTATTAAGCCTTGTTGGATGGCAACAGAAATATCCCTGGCCAAGTTAAATATCTGACTCGGGCCATCATAATGCTCAAGATCAGATAACAATCTTAAATTTACCCTTCCCCATTCTGTCTCAACTACCTTCTGTTTAATATCTATCATATGATTCAACAAACCGTGGGCTAGAGAGTTATAACCATAGAATATAAGCTTGCCATTCTCTATTTCGATTTTGATTTTCTTATCTGGTATCTCTTTATTTAAAATCTCCTGTCTAAGATTATCTTCAGATATTTCAACTTCATTTTCATTAAAAGAATCTTCGTTTTTGGCCTCTTGTTCTTTTAATTCCTGCAATCTTGCATTGTCGTTTAAGAACTTTATCTTATTCTCTGGCTTTTCAGATACAGCTATTTCTAAAAGTAGCCTTTCTCCGTTTTTCGCTTTAAGGAGGTTTTTAAAATGAATTATGGTTTTCGAAGAGTAGCCTAAAAGAATGATTTTCTCTATGAAACCAAAAGAGAATGAAAGGTTTCTTAGTTCTTTAATAGTCATTAATATCTTTTCGCAGATATCCTCTAGAAAGCTCTCATTAATAATTTTTATATTACCTTTTACTAACTGGGTTATTTGTTCCTTCGCAAGATAGCCATTATCCAATAACCTTGATAATATTGCTTTTTGGTCAACAGAGCCTTGAATAGGCTGACTCATTAATAAAGCTAAAAATTTAGGTGCAAATGATTCTAAGAAAGAAGGGTCTATAACAACGCTATTTTTTCTACTTGCTCCCCTTAAGTATGCCTTTATGTAGATAGCCAATCGCTCATTAGATTGAGCGGTTTTGTTTTGTGTTGGTTCTAGAGCTGCATTTCTCTTCTTAAGCGGCGAACTGGCAAGCCTTCTAATCAAGTCTAGGTTTATTGACTTTTCCCTATAATTATCTGTAAGGAATGCTTCAGCTCTTTTCTTATAAAATGGCTTTGCAATAATGACGCATCTGTCGATGTCTTCGAGCACTTTTGGCCAGGCCCGAGGCTCTTTAAAATCGCATACTAAAGTAATACCGTTATATTTAAATCTATATCTTCTAAAATGATTAAGAAATATGGACTTTTTATCTTCAGCAGACACAGCCTTTCTTACCATACCAAGGATTTCTTCTGTAGTAGAAGGTAAATAATACGCTGCATCCTCTATGCCCCATTGAGTCAATAACCAATGGTAGTAACGCATTTGGAATTCATCCATTTCGAAAAACGCTCCAAAGAATCTTCCATTTTTGATCTTCAATGTTTTCTTTATAAATCTTTTCTTTGATAATTCCCCATACTTTTTTACCCTCTTTCTAAAATCTTCGTTAATCTTACTTAATTCCATCCTCTTGATAAATCTTTCTATGCTAGCCTCGTCGCCTTTAAGCATATCGCTTAAGCCTGCCCTCTTTAGCTTTTTGAGCCCGCTGTTAAACAACACTTGGGTTTGCTCTCTTGTTCTATCAAACAATTCTGTAATTTCTTTCTCACAAGGCTTCAGAGACTCACAATCAGTACCCAGACAGGCGCGCATTACCATTTCTTCCCTAGTGGTAAGGAAATTTTTAAATACCTTTATTAGCCATTCAATACTATTTCTGATTTCTAATCCTAAGAAACCTCGATTATCGTCTTGATAGGCAATTAAATCTCCTAGCTTTAGAACTTCCTTTGAGTTATTGCCTTTTGAATTAATTTCCTCTTCCAAAGAAATTGCCTCTTCCTGCAGTCCCAAACTTAGAGCTCTTGCAACTTTATGCCTAGACATACCGGCCTTTTCTGCAATTTCTTCCATAGTCGGATTTTTTTCTAGCTCTTTAATAAGTGCTTCTTCTGCCTTTGAGATAGCTGGAAGCAAGGTATCATGCACATTGGCTGGCGCTCGTATTGAAGCCTGGTCGGATAGGTATCTTTTGCAGTTGTTCGTTAAAGTTTCATTAAAATATGTTTCTAGACGAAAGCCTCTAGTGTGGTCAAATCTTTCCTGCTTTTCAAAAAACTCCTTTATAATCTCTGCCTTGATATCCTGATATGAACGTTGTGCATCTTCGCTCGCAGAGCCTATTCCCCTGAAAGAATTACAATCTTGCGCAATATCCTTTGCTTTATACATAAAATATCTTCTAAGCCTTTTACTTATATGCTCAAGTATAAATTTTGCATAATCTCTATCTCCATTACATTCAAAGAACCTCATCGCGTCCATAAGCAAAAATTCTTCTTCTCTTGTTAAACTCGCGCCTCTGTAATACTTTTTTCCATTTGATTCATCACTTACAGACTCCTCCCATCTTCTAATAATATTCATCACATTATTCCTATGCCTTAAGTCATTGTTATTTGTTTTTCCATCGGAAGAGTTATCAATAGGAGAAGAACTCTGATCGATAGGCATAGTTACACTGGTACGTATTACAACGCGGTATTGATAAGGATGGTTAACTAATTGAGCGAGCTTACGCCAGAAATCAAGATAAAAAGGTAGTGCCAATATCTTCAGCTCTTCAATTCCTTTATCGGCAAATAATCTCTTCATTTCTTCAAGCAATCTTGTGCCTATTCCCTGTCTCCTGTAATTCTCTTCTATTGCAAAACCAACATTCACAATAAAACCACCATTTTCTGGATCGAACTGGTCTTCATCTTTTAAATCTACATAAAAACCGCCAATAATTCTATTTTTTCTTGTATCAATAGCTATTAATGAGTTGCTTTGACTTTCTTCAAATGGTAATCTAAACTTACGTCGTAGATAAATATAGGATTCTCCAAAGATTTTATTTAATTGACCTGCTTCTTCAAAATTTCTAAAAGACCGAATCTCTAACCAAGAAAGTTCGGATTCTATCATATTCTCTTTATTAATCGATCTTGTAGCTGGACCAAGGCTCTTGGGAACTCTGGCCTGGTCATTTGACAATCCATATTGTTTAATAAACTCCTGTTTATTTTCTTTTTGTTTCTCCATATATTCCGCAACTGACCAAGGGGTTACGCCATCTTCAAATATATCCGCATCAACTTCTCTATTACCCAATGTCCTAATCTTATCTATAATAGTTGCATCATCTAAGCCAGAGCCTGTCTTTAACAATCTGCTAATTCCAAAAGCTCTTAATTCATGGCCAAGGCCTAAGTAGCGGCGTTTATTGCGCTGGGGATTTCTGTTCCATGGGGCTATCTCTAGAACTGCGAATTCTTTAACAATTACATGATTCCTGTATTTCAATTGAACCCTGAAATCAATCCAGGCCTCAATATTATCTTTTGAAAGCACCAAATATAGCTCTCCCGGCTCTCTGATTTTACCGTTTAGAAAATCTTTATAATCTATAATTTGAGGGATATGCACTGCGCAGGTCTCTTTAAAATCCAACCATCTTTGGAGGCTGGCCGCAGCACGGAGTTTTAATTCCTTATTCAATTTAGACGCCTTTGCAACAGGCAACTCAACCATAGATTTTTTGTTGTTATCTAGTACAATAACATTTGATTCGGAGGCAAAACCAGCATTATTAAGAGTTACATCGTCGTCTCCTATAAAATAGAACCTACGAATAAAGAATTTGCTAAGTTTTTTAATTATTCTTGAGTCAAGAAACAACGTTAGAAAAGCTGATATTCCATTTGAAAGAAAAGCTTTCTTTTTTAAAGATAAATTCATGAATTCTATAAATTTTTGAATTTGTGCTATGCCATGCAATCCAATCCCAGGAATAGGCCTTCTATCTTCAAAAATTATACTTGCCGCCAAGCTGTTGATTCTTTCTGACATCCTTACTACTCTGCCACTGACATCTTTACAATTAAAAACAATTTCCATCCACTCTACATTCTTCTCATGGATTAACCTTATTGCCAAAGCATAAATAAGCCTTTCAGCTAGTAATTCATATTTCCTGCTGTATTCTTTTGTGCGGATATCCGGTCTTTTCTCTATTGTCTCTATGAGGATTTGTTTTTCACAAAGAGAAAGATATTCAATATTATAAAATGTTAATGCCTCTATGCGCTGATTATTGCTCTTCTTTAATTTCCCTGACAAAGCTACAAACCCGCTTAAAACTCCTAATCTGGAATCTAGTTTAAGCCTACCTCTAACCATCTCCCAATACCGATTGTGTTTTTCTTGTTGCACCAAATTCAGACTCAAAAATTCATCTATAAGACTTTGGTCATCTAATCTAACTGGCCTAATGATAATATTATCTGGGTAGATAAATTCATATTTTTCTAAATCAAAGTTTGCTTCTGTAAACTTTCTGATAATCCAATCCTTGAACTCAACAAAATACTTCCAGCCAGCGCCGATAAAGAAACCTAACTCTGGCCTATTATTATCCTCTACTTTATACTTTGAAACTAAATAATCTAAGTGCTCTATACCTGCTCGCGCAAGAAAAGTCACATCAACGAATTCTTGCTGTATATGAATATGCCTATTGGACAAAAATTTGCCCCACCTGTTTATAACAACCCCTTCACCATTACTGGCATCGACTACATAGAAAACTTTACTACTATCGCCACTAAAATATATTTTTCTATGTATCTTGTGCCCATAATCATCGATGCACCTTATAATCTGCTGTACCCTATCTGGCCTGTAAATGGGTATATTGTGTGTGGTCCCGGCATCCTTTTCCCCTCTTAATACAGGCAATAGTTGTTTTAGGGCATGAAAACCTACCTCTATCTCAAAATTAAGTAAATATATAAAAAAATCTTTGCTATCTATAGCCAATACCCGCTTAACACTGCCACTTATCACATCGTTTGTCCAGCCCACAACGACAATGCGCATCCTCTTATTTTCGTTATCCTCTATCACATAATGCCTGCCATAATTCTTGCCGTTTACATACCTCTGCCCTTTTCTTACGACTTTGCCTATAGAATTTATTACATCTGACAGGTTATCGATAGTTCGGTTTCTTACATTTGCACCAAACACTGGGTATCTTTCGATATGAGATCTTTCAATGATATAGCTTCTTATTAAGTTCAGTCCAAACCATTGGTTACCTTCAAAGAGTATACATAAATTATCAAGCTCAGCGCTTTTTCCCCATCTTGTAATAAAGAACCACTCTCCCTTCCTCTCAATTACAGACCGCGGTATATAAGGGCTGTTTGGATTCGATATTAATTCAGATAAATTTTTGGAATGGAGAAGCTTCTCAACAACCTGATTTATTCTCCCCTTGCATTCAAATACTCTCTTACGTTGGCCTGATGCGCTAAAATTAAATAACGCTATGTTATAGGAGCGTATTGCCTCTGAAAAATTCCCTATATCTTCATTCAATAAGGCCGATTTGACATTGTACTCTGCAACCTTATCTGGAAGATCTAACCTATATGCAATTGCTGCAGCCATGCCCCAAGACTTGGCTGCTTCGTGAAAATCTTTTTCTTCCTCGCAAATCATCGCTACTATTTCCTGCAATATGAGGGCATCCTGCAGTTTACCTAACCTCTTATAACTATCGGCTGCATATTGGAGGCTATAAATAGCCTTGTCTTTCTTGCCTATTCCATAAGCAAGAATCCCGGACCTTATGCTATATTCTGCCGATTTAACTTGCGCGTCATAGTTTTTAATTCCGCCAAGGCTATGCGCAGCTTGGCCCCAGCTTATGGCGGCATTTTCCACATCCTGGCACTCTTCTGATAAATTAGCTGCTCTTATGCTGAATTCTGAAGACTGCTTGTATTTTTTGGCCTCATATAAATCCTCTGCGGCTTTGGCATAATTCTCTGATGCCTTTTCTAAAAAGCCTAACTGTTCATTTAGTTTGCCTGCCATTTCACTATAATGGGCTGATTTAAGGAATTCCCCTGCACTATGATAATCCGATGCTGCAAAAGACAGATAATCGGCCTCACGGTCAAATTCCTCTAACTCATGGCTGATTCTTGCGATTCTTTCACAGATTACTGCAGCTTTAAGATAAAATCCTTCAGCATAATAATCTTTTGAAGCCATATCAAGCCATTCTCTTGCCAAAAACTTTTCTCCTATCTGGTCATATATAACGCCTGCCTTATAGCTTAATTCTGAACTTGTTTCATAATCCTTTTCTTGATGAAATCTATGTGCGGTTTTACTTAGTTTTTCAGCTAACGCCTTTCTTTCGGCAGTTGATATGCTCCCAGTTATTGAAAGATCGGCATCTAATAGCTGAAGATCCGCTGAGCTGGCATGATATAGATTTACAAATACACCAGAGATTTTTATTTTTACTTCGATGTTTTCTTCTTCTTCTTTTCGTGTGCGAGATGACGTGGTGGTAAGTATATAATGCAGTATTGTTAAGAGGAGATAGAGGTCTCTATCATTATAGATATCAATATCAGCTAGAAGTCTCTTAATAAGCGGTGGGCCTCTTTCAATATTAGTCTCTAGTTTGGCTTTTTGAATCTTTATATGAATATCAATTCCGGGTTTAAACCTCTTAGAAGGCAAAATCGAATTTAATTCTCTAGATTTTCTAAATACTGATAATTTTGAATTGTTGGGTCTTTTTAGATTAATACCTTTGTTTTTAAGCCATTGTTTAAGGTCATGTGAGGACTTCAGGCCTAAAATTTTTGCAGCTTTAACTATTGACCAATTATTCTGTGTAATTATTCTTGTGACTTCGTTTTGAATGCCCAAGCTATCAATAATACTCCAAAGACTTGCTCTCTTATTATGCAGAAGGCTCTTAATTCGCTGTTTAAAGCTGTGCAACTTCAGCTTTTCTTCATATAATATCTTTACCGCCTCTTCTTTAGTAATCTTACTAGATCTCAATCCTTCTTGTAATCTATTCTTTACTTCATCTCTAACAATAAGAATTTGTTTTTGAGGAATCCTATAGAAGCTAAGTTGTGGTATATTGCAAATATCTTCGATAAACTTTGACGCGACTTTTCTCAAATCTTCAATAAGATAATATTTATACTCCCTATGATTAATGTCTCTTTTAACTAAACCTATAGAAATAAGATTATTCAGCATAGTGTTCAAACCGATAAGATTTGTACTATTTCTTTTTATACTTTTTGCATCGGCTAAAAGTTTTACAGTTATGGGTCTGCTTTTAAAGCGCCTGTTCTCATAAAGCATCTTTAAATAATTTGCCACCGTGCCTATATCCTTAGGTTTAGCCCTGGCTCTTGATAACTTTCTTATTTTTCCCTTACCTGCCTTAAAGCCGGAGTCACCCCTCTTAGAACTTATCTCGGATATGATTTGCTCATACTGAAGAAATACGATATCTCCTAAAAGAATCTCTTCCTTTTGGCTTAATTTTAACTCTTCTGCTATTCTTGCAATTCGAACATAAATAAAATATGAATCAAGATATTCTGAAACTCCAAAATCTTGGATATCCTGTCTTAAGGTCTTTTTTATCTGATTTATGTCAAAATTGTATTTGTTGACAAACGCTCGAATGGATTTATTAAAACTAATCCAGATAGCTATACCAATGCCCAAACCAAACATAGAAAACAAAGCAAATATATTGGAATGAGCTCCAGGATATGCAGCAATAGAGCGCATAAATCCTTCCGCTGATACACTCACAGGTATATTAATCAATAATAATGCTGTGATTGATAAAAATGCAGTTCCTTTGAAATTAAACAGCTTGGATAACTCATGTAAGACACGCGGCTTTAGGGTAATACTTGACAACTTGTCGTCTTTCTCAATGACATAATCGATATCCTCTTCTTTAAGCCGCCTCATTAATCTCGCTAATAGCACTTTATCTTCATAGACTTCCTTAAGGCTATAGCCTGAAAACTCTTGATGAATAAGCCTGTGGAACTCACTGGTTTTGATCGGGAAATGCTCTTTAGCCATTTTTGTAAGTCTCTGGTAAAGAAATTTAAGTTGCTTTTCTCTGGTTGCCCAAGTTGAGTTTTCATAATACTGGTCAATCTCTTTGACTTGATCAATTGCTTCTTTAAGAAACTTTCTAACATCATCGAATATTTCAATGTTAGCTTTTGAGAATCTTAATTTTTTGGTCTTGTTGGTTGCCGGATTGCTTCTTTTCTTTATTGGACTGCTACTTTGCTTCGGCTTGTCCGAACTTTCCTTCTTATTATTTTCTTCAACTTTCTCAATATCATTTCTCAAACTTTTTATATCTTGTGAGCTTAAAATGTCTTTGTAGTAATCAAATGCCTCAATGGCCAATCCTACCTTCTCGCAATATGAAACCATCTGCTCTATAACATTCAATGTATCTCTTTTTATGGAATAAATAATTTCTTTCCTTCTTTTGCTTGATTCGGCAATTTCAAGTTCTTCTATTCCAACAAGTACCTTAGAGAAATATTCACCTACTTTATCACTGGTTATGCGGGCAATACGAATTACCTTATCCATCTCCATAAAGCGCATGGTTTCTCTAATTTCCTCCAGCGCATCTTTTCTTTTCTTAGTTCGCAACACCTTTTCCATTGAGCCATCAGGATCAAAGCTGCCATCCGGCCTTAATTTTATCTGTTTTGCCTTAACTATCTTATTTAAATAGTTTTTAGGTACTTCTCCTATCTTCTCGAAAAACTGTTCCCGGCTCAAGTTTACAAATAAATCCTTATTTTCTATATTCTTTTCTAATACTGTCAATCGGTTAAAAAGCATTTTTATTGGCCTGCTTATCTGCAAATACATATCAAAAGACATATTTCGGACTGTCGTACGGACTCTTCTTAATTCTTGCTCTAAAGCCATTTCTGGAATTTTACCTTTGAATTCTCTCCTTGGTTGCGCTGGTATATCACTTATATCAAACTTCATATCTTTATATTCAGCCAATTCACCCAATGTCAAAGGCATATTAGGTTTAATGTCTGGATTAAGTTTATTCATAATATAGAACCAATTGAAAGAAGGATAGTTAACCTTTAATTTAATCTCTCCAGGCAGATATCTTTCGAGGGTCAAGAAATTAGCTAAGTCTACGTACTCATTAAATAATACCTTCATACACCTAATTTCATTAACCCTAAAATCTTTCTTTTCTAATTGTTCCTTCGAACCTATTTTCTTTTCGAAATTCTCAAATTCTATTTCCAACTTACAAAACTTATATTTTAAGAATGCCTTCATCTTCGATGGTGCATTTATAATTATGGTCTCAATGATATCTTTAAGCTTATATTTTTTATCAATACCTATAAAATTTAGTGCGCAACGCAAAGGATAATCTCCCAAAAGTGAAACGAATTGCACACGTCTTATTCCAATAAGAATGCTGTTTACCCGAGCATGTAATTCATCTTCCATTATAATATGAAAATTAACTATTGCAAAAGATAGCCCCAGACGACGAGCTTCATTGATATGCTTAATTATTCTCTGAACCGTTTCCTTGGCACTGCACCTTGTCTCTTCTGCTATCATCCTATCAATATCCATATCCATTTCTATCAATGGTGCAAACATTTCTGCAGATAGATCTCCAAAGGCAAGGCTTATATCAATGCTTAATGTCTGAAGTCTTTCAATAATATATTTCTTGTCAGCCCCTAACTCTTTTAATCTAGCCTTAAAGACATCTAAGATATTTAAAATAATTGGCTGGAAATTATCCAATAGTTTTGCTGTTTTTGGGCTAGTAGCCATTGTTAAAATAAAGCCCTTCATAAGTAATCCCACTGTTTTCTCGCGCCTTCGCTTTTTAAATGGGGCCTCTTCTTTTATTTCAACTGAATACCTGCCTTCCTC
>JBFZAD010000115.1:0-3076 GCA_041309125.1 Candidatus Omnitrophota bacterium | reverse complement strand
TTCATTCCAAATCTTATGAGGCAATTTCTCCCGCGGTACCTTTTTAAAACCAAAACTCTTAAAAAAATCAGGTATATATGTAAGGGTAAAGATTGAACCAATACCTAATTCCTTGGCTTCTTTTAAGCATTTATTTATTAATCTTGTTGCAATACCCTTATGCTGCTTTGATTCCTTGACTGCCAACGATTTTATTTCTGCTAGATTCTCCCATGAAATATGAATAGCGCAGCATCCACACAAAGAGTTATTATCAATAAATACCCAAAAATCTCTTAGATTCTCATAGATCTCATTCAAAGACCTGGGTAGCAAAATGTCTTTTTCTGCATAATGATTTATAAGTGAATGAATCTGTTTTACATCCCTTAATTTTGCTTTTCTTATCATAGAGTTATTTTAATTCGGTTTTTTTTGCTACCACCACAATCCCGGAATCTGTGACTGTAAATCTTTTTCTATCTAAATCAAGATCGTAACCAATAACCATTCCTGGAGGGATATTCACATCTTTATCAACGATTGCCCTTTTAATCTTTGCATACCTGGAGACATTTACGCCTTCCATGAGTATTGAGTCATAGACCTCAGAATAACTGTTAATCTTAACACTATAAGACAATATTGAGCGCTGGACCTTGCCTCCTGATATAATACAGCCGCTTGTAACCAAAGAGTTTAAAAGCAGTCCAACCCTATTTGCTTCTTCTTCTCCGATATGCAATGTCTTTGCAGGAGGATATGGCTCATGGTATGTGCGAATCGGCCAATCCTTATCATAGAGATTAAAATCAGGGTTTACCTTAACCAAGTCCATATTGGCTTCATAATAGGCATCTATAGTTCCTATATCCCTCCAATAAGAAGGTTTTGCTGTATCTTTATCCTTAAAGTCAAAGGTCATCAATTTTCTATTCTTTTTTACCATTTGAGGAATAATGTTCTTTCCAAAATCATGGTCTGTGTTTTTCTTTGCATCCTCACTAAGCTCTTCAATCAAAACCTGTGTATTAAAAATATATATTCCCATAGATCCAAATATCATATCTGGATCATCTGGGAGGCCTTTTGCATCCTTTGGCTTTTCCTGAAAGCCCGTTATTCTACCATCCCTATCAACCTCTATCACTCCAAGCTTACTCATTTCTTCTCTGGGCATGCGCACCGTTGCAACTGTCATATCTGCATTATTTTTTTCGTGAAAATCTATCATTTCAGCATAATCCATTTTATAGATATGGTCGCCTGCCAAAATCAGGACTTCTTTAGAATTAGTATTAAGGACATTATACATATTCTGATATATTGCATCTGCCGTTCCCCTATACCAATCATCTCCAACCCTTTGCTGTGCTGGAACAACATCTATATATTCTCCAAGCTGTATATCAAAAATATTCCAGCCTAAACGTAGATGCCTTTGTAGTGAATGGGACTTGTATTGTACTAAAGCATGTATACGCCTTAAGCCGGAATTTACACAATTAGATAGAGTAAAATCAATTATTCTATATGCACCGCCAAAAGGAACTGCTGGCTTTGCCCTATCACGCGTTAAAGGAAGAAGCCTTTCTCCTTTTCCTCCAGCCAAAACAAATGTTATTATACTTTTATCATGCATAACAAACGGATATTATACTTTATTTAATGGAAAATGGCAAGCAACAAAATGATTTGGGCCTATCTCTCTTAAAGGCGGATCATCTATAAGACAGACATCTTTTTTAAAGGGGCATCTTGGGTTAAACCTGCAGCCAGAGGGAAGATCCGATACTGAACTAATCTCTGTATTTAATACAGCCTTCTTTTCTCTGACCACCCTTATGAGTAATTCTGTATAAGGATGCGCCGGCATTTTAAATATATCATATGATGAGGCTATTTCAACAATCCTACCAAGATACATTACCATTATCCTGTCTGAAATATTTTTTACAACTACAAGATTATGGCTTATAAAAAGGTAGGTGAGAAGGTATTCATTCTTTAATCTCGCCAATAAGTCGAGAATCTGTTTTTGTATTGTTACATCAAGGCTAGATACACACTCATCCAATACTAAGAATCTGGGTTCAACGGCCAATGCCCTGGCTATGCAAATTCGCTGGCGTTGTCCTCCGCTTAGCTCTCTTGGGATACGCTCTAAGAAAGTTTCATCTAACCCAACATCTTCCAGCAATTTTTTTATTTGGCCCTTTGGGTTATTTCTATTTAACAACCTATGGATTATTAGCGGTTCTCTTAAAGTCCTCTTTACAGACATTAAAGGATTGAGGCTGTTAAACGGGTCTTGAAAGATAATCTGTGCATCTTTACGTAGCTGTCTTATCTTGTCAGAGTATTTAATCTCTCCTGCAGTAGCCGGATATAATTTTAAAATTAATTTTGCAAGGGTTGATTTGCCGCAGCCCGATTCTCCAACAAGGCCCAAGGTCTCACCTTCATTAACAAAAAAGCTTACATTGCTGACTGCTTTGACCTTAACTTTCTTAGTCTTTAAAGGTCCCTTTTCAACTATAAAATCCTTAACCAGATTCTCAACCTCTAATATCTTAGACATATTATAGCCTTGGCATTGAATCTAAGAGATTCTTGGTATAACTTTCTCTTGGCGAATTAAAAATATCTTTTGTAGAAGCAGCTTCAATTAGCCTCCCTTTTTGTATAATGGCAATTCTATCTGCAATTCTTTCGACAATAGACAAATCATGCGTAATCAAAATAATAGACAGATTAGATTTATTCTTTAACTCTAGTAATAAATCAAGTATCTGCGCCTCTATGGTAACATCCAACGCAGTTGTCGGCTCATCGGCTATCAATAGCCTCGGCTTACAGGCTAAGGCCATTGCAATCATTGCGCGCTGATTCATACCTCCAGATAATTGATGAGGGTATCTTTGAATTTGCTCTTGTGCATTTGGGATATGCACAGTCTCTAGTAAATGAACTGCCTCTTTGCGTGCCTCTTGCCTACCTTTATTCTGATGCAGCATAATTACTTCCATTATTTGATAGCCTATAGTAAAAACAGGATTTAAATAACTTGTCGGCTCCTGGAATATATACGCA
Source organism: Candidatus Omnitrophota bacterium (assembly GCA_041309125.1). GTDB lineage: Bacteria > Omnitrophota > Gorgyraeia > Gygaellales > Gygaellaceae > JBFZAD01. The sequence goes on along the minus strand of JBFZAD010000115.1, from coordinate 4 downwards.
ATTG
>JBFZAD010000114.1:0-2736 GCA_041309125.1 Candidatus Omnitrophota bacterium | reverse complement strand
AAGCACCTATTTGTCTATAGTATATTTAAATGGAATTCTTTATTCTTTTAGAACTTAAGGGTAATGCCTCCCATGAAATTTCGTTCCGGAGATGGATAGTAATTTCTACTAGATGCAGTTGAATTAGTTACTGCATATTCGCTGTATAACTCATTTAAAATGTTATAGGCATCAAAAAATACCTTTAAATTCTTATTTTCCCATGATGTCCTGATATCGAAGGTCAGATAACCATCCAATCTTCCTGCTTGATTGCTGGGATCGTTTATCATATATCTTTTTCCGGTATAACTAAGCATTGGTATTGCCTTAAAATTTTTCCAGAATCCAAGATTTAGGCCTAAGTTAATTTTGTGTTTGGCTACCATTGGGATATAATTCTTGCTATATTGGCCTCCTTTAAAGACTGCCTTTGTGTACAAGTAGTTTGCAAAAGATGATATATGCTTATTTATTTTAAAATTAGATTGCATATCAAATCCCTGGTGTCTTGTTTTTTCATAATTAGCATTAACAAAATTTACTGCATCATAATAGATCTCATTGTTTACGAGCATGTTGAATATTGCAAGGTCTATCTTGAATGTATCCTTAAAGGCATGCCTTATCCCGCCTTCAAAACCTAGAGAGCTTTGAGTACTTAAGCCCTTATTGATATTTCTTCCAAAGGGCCAGCTTGAAAAGTCATATACCAAAAATTCCTCGGTTAGGGGCGAACGAAAACTCTTTGAGGCATTAATAAAGGCTTGTGTATCGGGGTTAAAGGAGTATACGCCTCCTATTTTAAATGCCTCCTCCTTTCTTTTTTCAGAGTCATCAACACCAAGAAAGACCCCACCGTAATCAACATAATCAAATTCATATCCAATGTCCTCATAGCGATAGCCTAAGTCTATCCATAGCTTATCGGTCAGATTGAATGAGTCGTTGATATAAAAGCCTATTGTTTGTTTGTCAACATCGCTATCGCCCGTCTGGGTACCGGTGTTTAAGTTAAAATCATTTATTATTGAATCTACTCTGTAAAAGTCAAGTCCGGCTATCAGCTTATTCGGCCTTGTAAATAAATCCATTGTGAAGGTGTAATTTGGCGTAAATGAAAAGGTATCAATTCTACTACTATTTTGTGATGGCACAAAGAAACCCCACCAATAAGTATCTGTTACCCTGCTTCTGTATCCTAAGTCAATATCTATTGTCCCGATGTCTAATGTAAGGCCCTCTAACCCAATCTTTGCATACCAGTCTTTTTCGCTTGCATTGTTATTTTCTTCACTTGATTTGGAATCCCTTCTGTCCAATGTCAATAAATCAACAGTTGACAATGGTCCTGGAAGACCTAAGTCTGCATCGTGAAAATTCGCGCTAAATTTTATCTTAACTGAATCATTTATTTTATTCTCTAATTTTGTGCCATAATCAACTGATTTATATTCACTGTTCTCTCTATATCCATTGGTATCGCGTAGTGTTGCGTTAAAAGAATATTTTAAATCTTTAACAATCCCATCGCAGGATATACTTTGCCTGTGCATAGCATAGCTGCCTGCGCTTTCTGAGATTTCAAACTGCGCCTTTTTGGTTTTGCCCGTCTTTGTAATTATATTTATAACGCCGCCTACAGCATTATCGCCATAAAGGACTGCTCCGGTACCTCCGTGTAAGATTTCTATCCTCTCAACCCTTTCAAGTGGAATTTGATTCCAGTCAACGCCGCTTAAGTCTATCTCATTGACTCTTCTACCGTCAACCAATACAAGCACATTATTACCTGAAGTCTCACCAAAGCCCCTTATGTCAACTGACGCTCGTGAGCCATTGCCGTAGTAATCTTTAACAGTAATACCCTTTATTGGCCGAAAGACATCTAGGATTGTTTGGGCGCCAATGTCCTTTAAGTCTTCTTTGGTTATAATGGTAATCTCGCCAGTTGAATCATTAAAAACTTGAGAGAATCTGTTTGGTGTAATGATTATTTTTTGCAGCTCAACCGTCTCTGAATCTTCATACTGAGCCATTGCAAAGCTATTCAATAGAAATATCAAACAAAGTAATACCGGTATCTTTTTCATATCACACTCTCCTTAAAAAATAAAAAACCCTATACCTTTGCTGGTATAGGGGCTCACCCTGATTTCTTTTACCCTTTATATGCGGTCTTTATGCCGTATCCACTCGCAGCAATAAAAACTCTTAATATATAGGCAGGTCTTCTGACTTGAGGTTCAACCTACTTGCTGCTGCCTTCCCATCCTTAAAGACAGTGGCTTGAATTGCAGCTTTCGTCACCTTTGACAGCGCCGGGAGCGTACCCTTTTTAAAGGGTTTCCCTTTTAAGCTTTATTGCACCTATATAGAACCTAATTGTAACCTTATTATAATATCTAAAGATAGCTTGTCAAGCGGATTTTAATCTAAGGGTTGGTTCGTAGTACGTAATGCGTCGTGCGTATTGCGTAAATTTGTTTCTCTGCTGTTTGGAACAAGTAAAATATGCGGTTTTTTTGATATTGGATTTTTGCTGACAATGACTATTGTTTTATACACGTCTTCTATATTCTGGTAGGTGAGTATTTCATCCGGGCTGCCAAATTTATGTATGAAACCCTTATTCATCAGGATGATTTTATTGCAGTATTCGCTTGCAAGGTTTAAATCGTGCAGCACCGATATTACAGTAAGATTATTTTTTAAATTCTGCTCCTTTAATAAATCCAGTATCTCAATTTGATGGCC
>JBFZAD010000113.1:0-5082 GCA_041309125.1 Candidatus Omnitrophota bacterium | reverse complement strand
TTGCATTATCTTTGTGTATGAGCTTGCCGGCATCTTCCTCCAGATGCACACGTTTAATATCTATGCGCTTATTAGTTAAATCCAAGAAGCCATTTAAAGCAATGGGAAGATCATATTGAGAAATCTGGAAATTCTTGGGAAGATCAGGGTAAAAATAATTCTTGCGGTCAAACTTTGTGATGTCCTGAACCTGACAATTTAAGGCAATTGCCACCTTAATCGCATTTTTAAATGCCTCGCTATTTAAAACAGGAAGACTACCGGGAAACCCAAGACAAACAGGACAGGTATGTGTATTGGCCTGAGCCCCAAATTCCGCAGAGCAACCACAGAATGCCTTAGTCTTTGTCTTAAGATGCAGATGCACCTCTAATCCTATTACTGCTTCGTATTCCATTTTATCAAAGGTTTGGTTTTTTAAGATGCCACTCAGTACCTTGTTCGTATGCGAATGCAACATTGAGTATCAACTCTTCTTCAAATGCCTTGCCCAAAATCTGCAGACCAATAGGAAGGTTATTCCTGTCAAAGCCACAGGGAATGGATAATCCAGGAATACCAGATAGGTTCGCTGAAATTGTAAAGATATCGGACAAATACATTGCTAATGGATTATCGGCTCTTTCACCTATTCTAAATGCCGTTGTAGGAGATGTAGGCGTTATAATGCAATCAACCTTTTTAAAGGCATTGATAAAATCATTCTTAATTAATGTCCTTACCTTCAATGCGCGCAGATAATATGCATCATAATATCCATGGGAAAGTACATATGTACCTAAGATAATCCTTCTTTTTGCCTCTTGCCCAAATCCAGACCCTCGGGTCTTTTTATACATATCGATTAAGTCAGACGAATCTTCTCTGAATGCATATTGAACACCGTCAAATCTGGCTAGGTTGGAACTTGCCTCTGCAGTAGCTATTATGTAATACACACTAACCGCATACTCTGTGTGCGGCAGAGAAATCTCGCAGATTTTGGCACCTAGATCCCTGTAAACATCCAATGCCTTTGTCATTGCGATAGAAACATCTTTGTCTATTCCCTCTATTATAGTATTACTTTTCCTGGATGAATCTATGGGAAAATATTCTTGAGGTACCCCAATCTTGACTCCCTTAATATTTTTAGTCAAGGTCTTGGTGTAGTCAGGCACTTGTAAATCTGCACTTGTTGAATCTTTCTTGTCATAGCCTGAAATTACTTTTAACAGCAATGCGCAGTCAGAGACATCTTTTGTTATAGGCCCAATCTGGTCAAGACTTGAGGCAAATGCGATTAATCCATAACGGGATACCCTGCCGTATGTGGGCTTCATGCCCACAACTCCACAGAAACTTGCAGGCTGTCTAATTGAACCTCCTGTATCAGAACCCAATGCAAAAATAGACTCATCTGCACTGACTGCAGCGGCACTGCCACCCGATGATCCACCGGGAACATTGTCTATGTTCCACGGGTTATGAGTTGGCCCATAAAAAGAATTTTCGCAGGAAGAACCAAAGGCAAACTCATCCATATTGGTCTTGCCTTGTAATACTGCACCGGCACTCTTGAGCTTCTCAATTACAGTAGCATCATAAGGCGCCTTAAAGCCCTGTAATATCCTTGAGGCACAGGTACTCTCTTCATCTTTAACACAGATATTGTCTTTTATCGCAATCGGTATTGCAGACAATACACCAGAGACATTATGCTCTATTTTAATATCAGGATTAATTTTAACAAATGCCTTTATCTTCGGCTCTATTCTATCTATACGCTTTCTTATGTCAGATAAAATATCACAATGGCGAATCTGGCCTTTGTGTAACTGTACTAATAATTCGTGGGCTGTACTAGTATTAAGCATTAGGCTATTCAATAACTTTGGGAATTTTAAAAAACCCTTCTTCTTTCTGGTGGGAATTTCTTAATACCTCTTGGCATGGCAAAGAAGGAGTCAGTAAATCACTTCGAAAGATATTCTTTAAATCTAATACATGGGTCTCTGGTTCAACTCCAGTGACGTCAACATTTTTTAACTTATTAATGTATTCCAATATGTCTTGGAGCTGCAAGGAAAGTTTTGTTAACTCATCAGAATCCAGCTTGATCCTTGCAAGATCAGCAACATACTGCACATCTTTTTTTGATATAGCCATGTAAAATTTTCTTTCAAAACTCTCTAACTTGTTCCCTAATATAACATTACTAACCAAAAAAGTCAACAGAAACCTAAACCCAAAAACACAAAAAGAATCAAAAACAATATGATTTTTGATTCTTTGCGATATTTATCTAACTCTTGCCAGTTTGTTTTTTTGGGTTTACATCATGCTCATCTCAAGCTTGAAAGAATTAAGGAAGGTTATTACGTAGGTCTTCTCATTTGCTACTGCGAATATAGAGCCTTTAATCCGGCAGAAAAATTTATCTGTCTGCTCTTGTGAGTTGTGATATTTAAGTACATAAATTTTTCTCTGATTATCTATGTTAGGGGCTTGCTCTGAATTTCTAACTAGATATACAAAGCTTCTGTGTATCTTGGTCTTGACACCGTTTTCCTCGAAAACCTCCCTAGTCAGAAGGACCTTTCTTCCTCTGTTTAGGGACGTCAAGTTTTTTAATAGTAAGTCTCTCATATTTTCACCTATTAACTGTGAAGCTGATTACCTTAATACAAAAGAGAACCGGGTTACTAATAATTTTGCACTATTTCAAATAGGCACTTTGTAACCCGGTTATCCCCCTATCGTGGCTGATGGGGAAGTATTTTGGGTTATACTAACAATATGCCTGCCAAAATTAACTTTTTAAATATCTTGAGAAAGAGTCTAAAAAAAATTTATGACTACTTATCCTTATATAAGTATATCACTTAGTGTTATGTAACTTCAATAGTTTGAGGATGTTTCGTGAAAACGCTTTCAAAATGAAAGGATTAACCATCTAAAAGCAGCTTTAAGGCAGGAAAAATATATTTATTAGTAGATTCTTGTCCTATTCTCTTTTTTATGTAATAGCTTGATAATATTAGACTTATGTCTGAATATGACTAACAAACTAAGGATGGAAATCAAAATGATTATTGAATTAGAGGCTTTTAAGATTATCAAAGATATGGGGACACTTATAGCGCTTACTACAGAAGATAGTGAAATATATTTTGTTAAGACATAAACAAGGACCCAAATTAGAAATGAAACCAGTAATGAAGACCTTATAACCGCTACACTTATCCCAAGGGCAGTTAAAACACCCAGGCTTGTTGCAACACCTTTACCGCCTTTGAATTTTAAAAATATAGACAAGCTGTGGCCGCATACGCAAGCTAAGCCAACCACAACCTTGTACCATTCTAAAATACTAAACTCATTAGATAAAAAATAGACCGGTATAAATCCTTTAAGAATATCTATTAAAAGAACCATTATCCCTATAGGCTTGCCCAAAACCCTCAATGCATTTGTTGCTCCAACATTACCTGAGCCTACTGTTCGTATATCTATACCTTTAAAAAATTTTCCAAACAAAAATGCCGTTGGTATAGAACCAATTAGATAGCTAACTACCAACCCCGTGATTATGTTCACCATAAAGAATCCTGAATCCTCCTCTTAAATACTGAATTCCCGAAATAACTGTCAAGGCGCTTGCTACCCACCAGCCTAAATAAGCATGCTTAAACTGCAGCAAAACCAATATGATGGTAAACATCTGAAATGCCGTTGTAAACTTTCCCCAAGATGTGGGAACCAGTTCAAGATCCTGACGGACCATAAAGATAAGACAAGAACCGGCTATTATTATAATATCCCTGCTAATAACTATTAATACAACCCACAAAGGAATGCTTATGCCATGGATAAAACTTCTCTTCACATAAAGACATAAAAAAGCACTGCTTAAAAGAAGCTTATCTGCCAAAGGGTCTAGGATAGTGCCTATCCTTGTCTTTTGTTTTCTTGTCCGTGCAATGTAACCGTCAATTGCATCTGAAAGGGCTGCAAGTAAAAAAATACCCAAAGAGATATATCTCAAATAATCCCTTTGGGTATTATAATAAAGGACGGTTCCAATAAAAAATGGCGTGCTTAAGATTCTAAATAAAGATATCTTATTTGCTATATTCATCCCATTTCAAATGTCACTCATTCGGCCATTTGCTATTTGCCATTTGCCATTTGCTATTCACTGGGGGGCTGTTCTTGCTCTGCCGGTACTTCTTCGCTATCATCCATCTTATCGCCTATCAATCCACCAGCCACAGCACCTACCGCTGCTCCTATTGCTGCGCCTGCTCCTGTCTCACCTGATTGATGGCCAATAATTGCACCGAGTCCCGCTCCAGTAGCACCACCAATTAATGCACCTTTTTTTCCTGTAGAAGTACAACCCGAGATGAAACCAGCAAAGGAAAAAAGTAAAATTAATACAATAAACTTCCTCATTCTTTTTTCACCTCCCTTTATTCTTATTTTATTATCCGTATCCTGTTCAATGGCCAATAAATAACTTGTGCCTTGCCAATGAGATTCTCAACCGGCACAAATCCCCAGAATCTGCTATCCTGCGATGAGCCGGAATTATCACCTAATACAAAATAGCTATCTTGCGGCACCAAGATCTCTCTACCCTCATCAGAAATTCCCTTATTATAATAATGTATGTTGGCAAAGATTGGATCATCTAGAAGCTTCCCATTAATATAAAGGCCGCCTTCTCTGATTTCTATCTTTTCTCCGCCAAAAGCAATCAATCTTTTAATAAAATCTTTTTTTGTATCTTTCGGATATACAAAAACAACTACATCTCCCCTTTTAGGTTTACTAAGACCGGGCAATCTTACTTTTTTTGTGAATGGAATACGAGCGCCATAAATAAATTTATTTACCAATATATGATCTCCTTCTAATAGCGTTTTCCTCATTGAACCTGTCGGGATTTTAAATGCCTGGATAAAAAAAGTCCTTATGAACATCGCAAGGATAAGAGCAACAACAATAGTCTCAATCCATTCAAGGGACCACTTGATAAATTTCCTTTGTTTAATATTATTTGTCATATTCATATTCTAATTATAAAAATTTATGAGG
>JBFZAD010000112.1:0-3751 GCA_041309125.1 Candidatus Omnitrophota bacterium | reverse complement strand
TCGGCTGCTCCTTTTATTCCCGTTCCGTATCAAATACCCGTTACTGCGATAGCTGGTTGGTTGGCGTGCGTAGCGTATAACTGGTTTAAGAATAAGACCAAGCCGCAGGAGTAATGAACCTATCCAATCTATACCTGAATATGGTGACAGAAGCAAAAGTGAAAAGGCAGAAATGAAAAAGAAGAACCAAAAACTTTAAGTTAAAATAGTTAACCAACAACTGTTCGGTTAACATAGTTTGTTAGGTAAGGGGGTGTAATGGATATATCAAGTCTTACTAAAGACGAGATTATCAAAGGAGATTTATGTATCATAAAGACCATATTTTGGTAATTGGTGATACTCAAATTCCGTTCACAATTAAAGGTTATTTAGATTTTTGTTTAGATATACAGCATAGAGTTAAATGTAGAACGGTTGTCCATATAGGCGACCTTGTAGATAACCACGCAATTTCCTACCACGAACATGACCCAAATGGTAAGTCTCCCATAGATGAAATAAAAGAAGCCAAAATATACCTTAGGAGTTGGTTTAAAGCCTTCCCTAAGGTTTTTTTATGTCGTGGTAATCACGATAGGATGGTTGACCGCAAGGGAAGAACCACAGGACTTCCTGATTGTGTTTTTAAACCCTTTCGTGAAATATGGGATTTCCCTAAAGGGTGGAGAGATGATTTTACTTGGGAGATAGATGGGGTAATTTTTGAACACGGAACGGGGTATTCAGGCGATAATGCCCATCTCAAGGCCGCCTATAACAACCGTCAATCAACAGTTATTGGTCATATCCATTCAACTGCTTCTGTAACTTATCTTGCAAATGAAAAAGATTGTATTTTTGGTATGAATGTTGGTTGCGGATTAGATAGACACGCCTATGCTTTTGAATATGGTAGAGCTTTCAAAAAAAAGCCAATTATTTCATGTGGGGTAGTAACTGATAATGGCAAATTTGCACAAATTTTCCCTATGGAGTTATAAATGCGACCACGAGAATTGTTTAATAAGCCAAACGGAACAATAGAAATCCTTTGCCCTCGTTGTAAAAAAAGAAAAAATGTCAATGATTTCTATAAAAATAATGTAGCGGCATCTGGCTTTTCTTCTTGGTGTAAAAAATGTGTAAGTAAATGGCATAAGGAATACCGTCAGAAAAATCCAATAATTTTCAGAGAAAGGCGTTTAAAAAATAGATACGGTATTACAATTAAAGAACGAAACGCAATGATTGCAAAACAGAATGGAGTATGTGCAATATGTGGGGTTGCCCCAAAAAGATTTGATACTGACCATTGTCACAAAACTGGTTTAGTTAGAAAACTGTTATGTCATAATTGTAATGCTGGAATAGGATATTTTAAGGAAAATACCCAATATTTAAAATCAGCAATAGAATATTTAGATTATGGAAGAAGATAAGCAAGTTCACGAGGCTCGGAAAGACATCTATCTGAAAGCGAATACGCATCAACGCCGTACGTGCGAAGGGCATATTTATATTGTGGTAAACAGGAAAGAGGATGGGAAGTTTGATTCTCTTTTAATCACCCCGCCCTCAAAGACTAATGAGTGTGGGTATTCTTACGCTTCAGCCATACAAGACCTCGCTACCTTCGCCCTACGCAGGGCTGAGGGGGAGAGGGACATAAAGCTCATTATCAAGGCGTTAGCCGGACACTACTGTAACGCTATGCCGCCGAACAAGGATAAGTGTAAGTCTTGCGTAGATGCCGTAGCAAATGTGATTAAGCAGGAGTTTTTAGATGGAGTATCTTAAAAAATCTTTTGCAGTTTATGCCAATTACACTAAAACATCCTGTTTTTCGTGTGGAAGGGAGAGTAAGATATATGTCATATCGCAACAGGGGCATCAATGCTGGGAATGCTACCAACAGGAAAAAGAAAGGCGCAAAAAAGACAAACTTGAAGAAGAAATTAGAAGAGGTAAGGCAGGCGTTTAACTATAATGATCACCACAACTCAAGCCTTACCGGAGAACCGATGGGGAAGATATGAACACTAATAAAGTAATTGTTGACCACGCTTCGGAAAAGATGTATCCTTTTGTTATTTACGAAGATGCAGACAATGTATGGTATTTGAGAACACTATGAAACTGCCTAAAGAAGTTATTATCGGACGGAAAGTCTCTGGAATTTTTAGTAGTGGGAAGTAAGTAGTTTTTAGACTCACTGGAAAAGGGCTAATTCTCAGGCCTTGTTTTATGGAAATACCTGTTCCCATACCGTATCTCAAAAGCTCTCCTGTTGGCAATATCCTCTATGATAGAAGGGGCGTAAAACTTCATCTTACGTCCGTTGTTCCCGCCTTGCGGCTTTGGCAGTACTTTTTCTAACTCAGGGCAGATTTCCTTGCAAACGCTTTTCTTAGAGCAGGTTAAACAAAAAGAGGCTGAATCCATAGTATTTCCTTTCTTGGACTCAACCTCTTCGACTGGGCGTTACGCCTGTCTTGGTGGGTTGGTTAGGTTGTTGTTTATTCTTTACGCACCGATTTGCTTAAAATAACCTTATTATTCCTTATTAGCTCCACAATACTGCCTTCAGCCCTGCAGAAATCCTCAACTGTAGCTTGAGGTTTATTCAACTTATAGTTGATATATAATCCATCTGACTTTGACTGCGGCGCAATTTTGCAACCGGTTAAGGTTATCAGTAAAGAGGAGAGAAGGGCAAACTCGGACACCGTTTCCAGAGTTAAGAACAGCCGCCGATAAAGGCAAGCTACATCAGTCCTACTAAATCCCTTCATATAGTCTCCTTTTGTCCGGGATGGGGGCAAATTGCCACCCCCCTTGTTATTCGGCTCCATCAATGTGTAAACTCTGCTTCTTTGCTAACAGCTTCCCGTCCTTAAGCGTAAGCCGTTCTATTGTTCCATGTCCTATGCGAGCCATGTTCGACAACAACTCCAGGTTTAAATCAATAAACCTTTTAAATACCGGGTCGTCCTGTAGTATCTGCTCTATGCTACGCTTTTCAGGCATTAGTTAATCATTACTCTATAACCTCTTTCATGCAAAACACCCTGCCAACTGATACGGGCCTGAGGCTAAAAGTGTCCTGAACACAGTCATATTTCTTGGTGTAGTAACGATTATTCCTTTTTATCACCCCGTTTTGCTCCATCACTCTGTAATGCAGGGAACAGTAACAAGGGTATCCTGTAGTCAGTCTTGAGCGTCTTAGGATTGTGTCACAGCCGGGAAATTTACAGATCACTTACCCCTCCCACGAGTTCAAATCATCGTACGGGTCTTTCTCTTTCCGCAGTCTCTTTTCTTCCTGATGCACCGACCACAGCATATATCCGCATAACGCTATCACAAAACTGCTCGCTATCAATAACGCGTAATACCATTTCATCGGAAAGCCTCCTTTCTTATTTGTCAAAAAATCAAATCACTGGCTGGGGAGAACAGGCCGAACATAATACTCGCCGCCCTTACTGAGGCAGCGCACGTTGCCGCCGTCATAATTCACGACCCGGACGTAGCACTTATCCCAGGCAACCTCCTCGTTTGTCCAATAACCGGCCTCTTGGGTGTCTTTAAAGAGAGTAATGTCAATCTGGGGCCCGCGGGCGTTGTTCTTCACTAAGGAAAAACCCAGCTGCGGCGATGGTAAAAACCAACCCTTATGACCTGCGAAGCTTAACTCCGCACAGGCTATCTTTGCCTCCTCCCATGGCATAGGCTTTTTGAAATGGTTCGGAAGATCCGTATGAGG
>JBFZAD010000111.1:0-19134 GCA_041309125.1 Candidatus Omnitrophota bacterium | reverse complement strand
ATACAGAGATTTATTTTTTAAGATTTCTTTTATTGCATCAAAGACAAGCATCTTGTCACGCCATGGCCTTTTATGAATAAGCGCATCGAATGTGTCAACAAGGCCGATTATTCTAGCCATTTGGTTTATCTTGGATCCCCTTACTCCTTGAGGATATCCTGAACCATCCAACCTCTCATGCGTCTGTAAAACTACATTGGTTGTTTGCTGATCTTTATGGCCAGAATTATTGAGTATTTCTATGCTATTATTGATGTGGTTTTTTATTTTCTCGTATTCCTCTTCATTAAGCTTTCTGGGTTCCTTTGCTAAATCCATACACCCAACCATACCAAGGCCATAAGTCAAGGCTGCAAGCCCTAGAAGTTTTTGCTGTTCTCTATTATATTCGAATGGCTCGCTAATAACCAATGAAAGAATCATTGAGTTAACAAGATGGCTGCTCAAATAATTTTCTTTATCGTTGTCACAAGAGCATACAAGCTCAATAAATGCATCTCTGCCCCCAGAAAGCAAATCCTGAACTGCGCTTACTGAATTTAAAAACTCGCTTACCTTTATCGCATTAGTATTTTTTATGTCTGCTTGGGACTTATCTAGAATATCTACGCATTTCTTATAGATATCCTGGCATTTCTTGCAGGTATCTTGAGAAAATAAAGGCACGCATCCTGCTTCATCCTTCTCCTGCATAATATTGACAAAGCCAATGGGTTTTTGCTTCATCTCTTCTTTGTCTGGTTGGACGCTCTTTGGCATTGTTGCAGCCTGTGGCTCTTTTGGCAATTGGGTTGCTTCTTTTGTCACGCCTTGTGGTTTTTGCTTATCTTCATGCGAAGAATCATCTTTGCGCTTGAAGATATCACTCATCTTTACCATAAACTCACCCCTTAAATAACTATATTAATTTAGAATAGTTTATCTCATAACTCTAATTTTGTCAATGTTAAATGAATGGTTTGCGAAAGAAAAAATGGTGAGAGATTTTTAAGAGAGGCTTGTGAGGCAGGAGGTAAAGATTTGCAGACTGGCTAAAATAGAATTCGACCCCAACCTTAATGAGCACACGGCTTACGCGACTTGATTTTCCATCGAGAATACAAACGGAAAATCAGAAGCGTAAGCCGTTGTGCGAATTAATCCCGCCGAACACCACTAATTTTACAGGAAGGCTGTGAGGCGGGAGGTAATAAGGCGAGTACTTTTAGTAGAATAAAAGAATAAGACCAATTAAATTTTCGACCCCAACCGGATTTGAACCGGTGTCGAGAGCTTGAAAAGCTCTTGTCCTAGACCAGACTAGACGATGGGGTCGAAAATTTAATTGGCCAGCGTTCTAATAATCTTACTCTTTTGCCTCTTTATTTGATTTTCTCTTATCAGCGCTTCTGTTCTCGTTGCAAATGTTTCTTTGTATATTACCTTAAATGGTCCTCTATGTTTCGTAGACCTAACGCTATTCTGATTGTGCCGTTTTAGCCTCTTTTCTATATCGCTGCAACTTCCTGTGTAATGCCAACCTCTCTCATTTTCTAAAACATATACATAATACATGTTTTGTCGAGAGCTTGTCCCGACGCCAGCACGCATACGAAGTTTGCGGCGGGATCCCGTCTTGTTGCAAAAGACTAGGGACGGGAAAAAGCTCTTGTCCTAGACCAGACTTCCCGACCCTATGTAACATTAGGCGGGATCCCGACTAATGCCTGCATAGGGTCGGGAAGACGATGGGGTCAATTAGCATATAGCATATGGCATATGGCTAATGGCTTATGGTTATAATTTGTTGCTATTTGCCCTTTGCAATTAGCCATATGCAATTTATTCTTCGTCCTTCGCAACTATCTTTGCAACACTTGTTAGCTTGTCGCCTTTATGCAGACTTATTAACCGTACGCCCTGGGTATTGCGCCCTGTTTTGCGTATATCTTTGACATGACAGCGCACCATCATTCCCTGTTCTGTTGCCGACACTATTTCATCTTCTTCTGTTACTGCCGCAACACTAACTATACTGCCATTTTTATCAGTTATTTTCATATTGATAATGCCCTTGCCGCCCCTTGACTGCTGGCGATATTCGGTAAAATCAGAGCGCTTTGCAAATCCTCCTTGAGTAACTGTTAAAAGTGATTGGCCTGTTTTTTCCTGGCCGGGCCAGATGATTTCCATACCAATAACCCAGTCTTTTTTATCTAAACGAATGCCTGTAACGCCCTTTGCCTGTCTACCCATATCCCTAACTTGTTGCTCTTTGAAACGTACTGTCTTGCCATCTTTTGTTGCCAAAATGATCTCTTGTTTGCCGTCGGTAATATTTGTGTAGACCAAATTGTCATCCTTCTCGATAGTAATAGCAATAATGCCACCTTTACGAGGATTGTTAAAGGCAGAAAGGGATGTCTTTTTTATAAGCCCAAGCCTTGTGCACATAACAACGTATTTATCTTCTTGAAATTCTTTAACAGCCACAACTGAAGCGATCCTTTCATCGGAAGCCAGTTCTAAGAGATTGACAATCGCCTTACCTTTAGCAATTCGTGATGCCAAAGGAATTTCATACACCTTAAGCCAATATAGTTTCCCTTTGTTTGTAAAAATTAACAGGTAATCCTTGGTGGATGCAACAAAAAGATGCGTAACAAAATCTTCTTCCCTTGTCTCCATCGCAGTTACACCTTTGCCTCCGCGCTTCTGCCTTCTGTACGAATCTACTCCAAGCCGCTTAATATATCCTGCGTGGGAAAGAGTTATTACCATATCCTCTTCTTCAATTAAATCCTCTATCTCTATATCCTCGACTTCTCCTACGATATCTGTGCGCCTGGCATCCCCATATTTCTTCTTAAGCTCTGTTGTCTCATCCTTAATAATATCAAGCACTTTTTTCTCTGAAGCAAGGATTGCTTTATACAGCTCTATCTTCTTAATAAGATCCATGTATTCCGCATCTATCTTATCGCGCTCCAAAGCAGTCAAGCGCTGTAATTGCATCTCCAAGATTGCCTGTGCCTGGATTTCAGACAGGTCAAAATTCTTCATTAAGGCCTCTTTTGCCTTCTGGACATCTTTGCTGGTCTTAATAACCTTGATTATCTTATCAATGAACTTTAACGCAATTTTTAAGCCCTCTAGAATGTGGGCGCGGCGCTCTGCCTTGTCTAATTCAAATTTAGTGCGCCTCTTGATAATCTCTATTCTGTGATTAATATAGTACTGTATTACCTGCTTTATGTTAAGGACCTTCGGTCTTCCATCTACAAGCGCAAGGAATATAACACCAAATGTCGTCTCAAGTTGTGTATGTTTAAAGACCTGATTTAAAACAATCTCGGCCTGCGCATCCCGCTTAAGCTCAACAACAATCCTCATCCCCTCTCTGTCTGACTCATCGCGAATATCGCTTATACCTTCTATCTTTTTTTCCTCAACAAGATGTGCAATGGCCTCTATTATTGTCGCCTTGTTAGCCTGATAGGGAATCTCGGTAATAATAATTGCCTCTTTGCCTTGGCGCTGTTTTTCAACTGATGCGCGAGCCCTAACAGTAAGCTTGCCCTTGCCGGTTTCAAAATACTCTTTTATACCGTTTCTTCCGCAGATTAAACCTCCGGTTGGAAAATCCGGCCCTTTAATATATTTTAACAAATCTTTCGGTTCTGCGTCAGGATTATCAATAAGGTGTGTAATCGCATCGCAGGACTCTGATAAATTATGAGGCGGAATATTAGTTGCCATTCCTACTGCTATACCGCTTGAGCCATTTACTAAAAGATTGGGAAGCCTTGCAGGCAGTATAAGCGGCTCAACCAAGGATGCGTCAAAGTTAGGTGTAAAATTAACTGTATCTTTATCAATATCTGTGAGCATTTCATCGGCAATGCTGGCAAGCCGAGCCTCGGTATATCTCATTGCTGCAGCGACGTCTCCATCAACAGATCCGAAGTTTCCTTGGCCATCAACCAATGGATAGCGCAGGCTAAAGTCTTGGACCATCCTAACAAGAGAGTCATAAACAGCCATATCGCCGTGCGGATGATATTTACCCAGGCAGTCTCCAACAATACGTGCGCATTTTTTATATGGTTTGGAGTGATCCAGGTTGAGTTCAGTCATAGTATAAAGAATGCGCCTGTGAACCGGCTTTAAGCCGTCTTTGATGTCTGGCAATGCGCGGCCAACAATAACGCTCATTGCATAATTGAGGTAAGAATCCTTTACCTCTTTTTCAATATCAACCGGTATTATTCTTTCATTTTGTGCGTACATTTTAATCTCGCTTTTCTTATAATAAACGCCAAATTGTTGTTATTCCAATGGGTTAAATGTCTAAATTCTTCACTTCGTGTGCATAATTCTCAATAAACTCGCGCCGCGGCTCCACTGCATCACCCATTAGTGTCGTAAATGTGCTTTCTGCCTCCACTGCGTCTTCAAGTGCAACTTTAAGGATTGTCCTTGTCTCAGGATTCATTGTGGTTTGCCAAAGCTGCTCTGGGTTCATTTCTCCTAAGCCTTTGTAGCGCTGAATACGCATTCCCTTCTTTGCCTGGGTTCGAACAAATTCCAAAACAGCCTTAAGGCACCAGAAAGACTCGTCATTCTCATTGATTACCTTATATAGGGGCTTTATTTGCTTTTCCTCTTTCTTTTTTTTCTTGTATTCCTGGCTATCTTCTGGAGGGGGCAGATAATCACATATATCTAGGCCTAACTTATCGAGTTTTTTGTCAATTTCTATAAGCTCTTGTGCTTCAAATAGTTCAACGAAATCTGCCTCTTCAAGGCCCTCTTTACTCTTTAGCTTAGCCAGTTCATTATCAGTATATAGGAAATGGGTTTCTTGCTCCACTTTTACCATATAAATAGGGAATTTTTTGGTCTTTTTATCTTTCAAAAGCACATATTTATTAAAATCTGCTCCCTTTTTATTGATTACCCTTTCAACCCTTTCTAGCTCTACCAAGGCTTCTAATATTTCCTTAAATTGGTTGTCAATATAGGTTTTTTTATCTTTATTCCTCACGAACTTAAGGCCTTCCCTGCCAAGGTCTAACAAAAGCTTGCTCATCTGTTCTTCAGTCTGGATATACTCCTCGCGCTTGCCCCTTTTAATATTAAATAGCGGTGGCTGGGCAATATATATATTGCCGCCCTCAATTAGCTTTGGCATGTGTCTAAATAAAAGGGTTAATAAAAGGGTGCGGATGTGACTGCCATCAATATCAGAATCGGCCATTAACAAAATCTTATGATATCTTAATTTGCCCAAGTCAAACTCTTCGCCAATGCCAGTGCCTAAGGCGGTGATAATTGTACGTATCTCTTCATTGCTTAGAATTTTATCAAGGCGCGCCTTTTCTACATTTAATATCTTACCCTTAATAGGAAGTATTGCCTGAAATTTTCTATCCCTGCCCATTTTTGCACTGTTGTGGACAAATACACCGCTTGCTAAAGCAAAATTGTGCGTTCCTGGCACCTCTATATCATAGACATCTATTTTTTCTTCAACTTTTTCTATGCGTTTAATCTTATGGTTATAATTAGCAACTGCCTCGCAAAGCGAATCTTGGCTATCATTAAAAAACCTGCTAATTAACGTATTGTATGTCAGAACATTATTGTCGCGCTTAGGCAATGCCTGTCGCTCATCATCATATAGCTCTAGATCGCCATGGCTTTCGTAAACCATCCTGGCAAAGGCCAAGCTGTGGTCTAAATAAGTGCGGTCATAAGCAGCTTTTCTTCGCTTTCTAAATGTATCTGTCCATTGTTGTTTAGTTTTTTCTTTTCTCCATAATAAAAGTTTATCGTCGCGCCATTGTTCTTTAGCAGTTTTAGACAACCGGTCTTTTTTCTCAGGATGCATATCGAAGTATTTTTTAACTCTTGCAGCTTGCTTTTTTCTATTGTCCTGTTTCGCCCAGTAAACTTTCTGATTAATATTTAGCGTCTCTGAAATTTTAATTCTATATGCCTCATCCCTATGATAAAATTCAAGAAATTTTTTTATCATATAGCTCTTATATTCAGGGTCTTGCCATTGTTTTTTGGCTCTGCGACTTAACACTGCTATCATCTGTGGAGTTGTCATTATTTTTCTAACTTTTTCTCGATAAGTCGCTAATTGATGCGCCTTCTTAGATTTCTTTTTTGACTCTCTGCTATGGAGCGTCTTTTCAAGAACTGTTGTATGATATAAAAAATGCTCCTTGCGCTCCATTCTTACTAAATTATCCGGATTATTATTTAATTTATTGAAGTCTTTATGATGAACGGTACAACCGTTTTCTTTTAAATACACGCCTCGCCCTAAATTGTATCTATCGGATAATAAATGGGTGAAGACCCATTGATTCATATCCGAGTTAAAAACCATTTCATAGCCTTCAATGGTGATACAGCCACCGATTTGAGAATGCTTGCGATAAAGAGGCATCAAAGAATCATTGGGTGTTAAATCTTGTGCCTCTTTATAGCTGCCATCCTTTAACATAAACTTGTGGTCGGGGGTACAAATAATTTCCTCGTTATTATCTAAGACTACTTTGATGACTTGCGTTGCCCTCTTTGTCATCCTAGGATTTTTTATTTCCTCAATTGCAATTTTACCATCGTCGCCGACGGTATAACAATAGTTTTTCTTGCCCTTACGCCATTCATCCACAAGCTCTTTAAAGCTTGGGTTTCTCCCATCGGTTGTTGCGATTTTGGTATCTCCAAAAAAGCATCCTCCGGCCGAATCGCCTTCCACTATATAAAGTTCGCACATGGATGGATCTGTTTCAGAACAATCGGCAAGTTTTCCTGGTAGGCCGCCGCTTTCTAATGCGCCTTTTCTGCGGGTAAGCTCTCTTGCCTTTCTTGCTGCATCCCGTGCCCTTGAAGCCAAGATAACCTTATCTATAATTTTATTTGCAACCGATGGCTGCTCTTCAAAAATAGAAACCAGTGACTCAAACACAAATGATGAGGTAAGGCCATCTATTTCAGAGTTACCCAGCTTTGTCTTGGTCTGGCCTTCAAACTGCGGATTGGGAAGGCGCACGCTTATAACTGCTGTTAAGCCTTCTCTGGTGTCATCTCCTGATATTGTAATCTCGTTTTTTAAAAGATTCTTATTTTTTGCATATTGATTTATCGCCCTTGTAAGCGCAGTCTTAAATCCTGTTAAGTGCGTTCCGCCTTCAATTGTGTTTATATTATTTGCGAAACAAAATAAATTCTCTGCGTAGGTATCGTTATACTGCAGGGCAAACTCCATATTAACGTCTTCTTTTATTGCCTCTGCATGCACTACCTTATTATGTAATGGCAATTTATTTTTATTTAGAAATTCCACAAATGTTACAATGCCACCGTCGAATTTGAAAACCGTTTCTTTGTCTTTATCAGAGCGCTCATCTTTTAGCGTTATCTTAAGCCCCTTGTTTAAAAATGCCAGCTCTCTTAATCGCTGGGCAAGGATATCAAATGAGTATTCGATTGATTTAAAAATAGAGCGGTCTGCCTTAAATGTAACCTTGGTGCCAGTTGTCTTTGTGGCTCCAACTGTATTTAACTTGCTTGCGGTCTTGCCCTTTTCATATCTTTGATGGTATACCTTATTATTTCTTTTTATCTCAACCTCAAGCCATTCAGATAATGCATTGACAACGCTCACTCCAACGCCGTGTAAACCGCCTGCAACCTTATAAACCCTGTGGTCAAATTTTCCACCTGCATGAAGCGTTGTTAAAACAACTTCAACTGCGGGTTTTTTCTCAATCTGGTGAATGTCGACGGGTATGCCTCTGCCATTATCTGTAACGCTGACGCTGTTGTCGGAGTGAACCACGACATTTATCTCGTCGCAAAAACCACCCAGGCTTTCATCTACAGAGTTGTCTACAACCTCATACACCAAATGATGCAGTCCGCGAGTTGCGGTATCCCCGATATACATCGCAGGGCGCCTTCGAACTGCCTCAACTCCCTCTAAGACCTGTATGGTTGTTGCGTCATAGGCCTTTGACTTATCGGCTTGAGGCTTTGGCTCTTTTTCCTGTTTAGTCGTAGTTTTTTCTTCGGGCTTTTGCTTTATTTCTTTTTTCTTTTCTTTTTTCATTATGTCTTTCCCAGGCTAAAATATATTTTTTGTATTTCGGGTTGTGATTTTTCCCCTTTTTCTAATTCGGTTTTTAGTCTTTTTAATATAGAGCTTTTTTTTAGGTTTAAAAAGAATAGTTGCGCAGACGAATCGGTGATTATCCTTAGCGTGCCATCTTTAACAGGCTTTAACAAGATATGTTTGGTCTGCTTTTTGCCTATCTCCTCTTCTAGTATTTTTATTATCTGATCGTTGTTGCCTGATTTTTTCTCTTCAAGGCTCTTGATTACACTTTTTATTGTATCTTTTATTGCTTCCATTGGCTATCGCTGTCAACCCAGGCGCATAGGTAATACAATATAGACATAATCCTCTTTTCTAATGACCCCTGGCTTGTCGGGCTCGGTCAGTTCTAATTCTAGAGTAGTATCATATAAATTCTTTAATGCATCTATTAAATAATTTGGATTAAATCCTATTGCCATCTCTTTACCCGTATACTGAACCTTGACCTCCTCCCTTGATTCTCCTATGTCTGGCGTGGTCTTAGACAAAACCAGTTTTGACTGTGCCCCGGGAAAAAGCTCGAATTTCACTGCCTGGTAATCAAGGGTAGATAGTAATGCCGCCCTTTTTAAACTTAAAAGCAGCTCCTCTCTATTAAACTGCATTTTATTCTGTGACGGCTTTGGGATAACCTGCATATAATCGGGAAATTCTCCTTCAACCAATCTACTGATAATCATGGTGTTGCCCAAATCAAAAAGCGCCTGATTGCTTCCTGGTAATATAGAAATACTACCTTCCTCTTTTAGGTTCCTACTCAACTCAAATATGGTCTTTAAAGGAATTATCATGCTTATATCTTGCTTGGATTTATTATTAATAACCCTTGTCACTATCGCAAGCCTGCGGCCATCCGTTGCCACCAAAGATATTTTTTCGTTTTGTATCTTTACTAGTATACCGTTTAGTATATACCGTGTTTCATCATGAGAAACTGCAAATGAAGTAAGACTAATCGCATCCCTTAATACGTCCTGCTCTATTACAACGGCCTCTTTATTCTTAAACTCCGGCAGTTTTGGAAACTCGTCTTTAGCAAGCCCTATAATCTTAAATTGACAATTACCCGATTCGATAAATGTAAAATTATTCTTCTTTGTATTAATAGTTACATCTGCATCTGGCAGCTCCCTTATAATATCTAGGAATCTTTTCGCAGGAAGCGTTATTGATCCGGGTTCGGCAATCTCTGATTCAATTGTATGTGTTATTCCTATATCTAAATCTGTGGTTGTAAGACAAATCTTATTATCTTCTGCTTCAATTAATATATTTGAAAGAATTGGTAAGCTACTCTTGGGGTTTACAATATTTTGAACAACTTGAATACCTTTCAATAAGTTTTCTTTAGATATTTTAAATTTCATAATAACTCCCATGTAATATTAAACAAAACTGAATTATACACTATTTTAAAAAAAATTCAATATTTCTTTCAATTGTTCGAGGGTTTAGATTTTCAACTACTTCTTACTATAGTTATTTATTGAAAAATAGTAGTAATAGTAACTGCTCAAATCTTGTAAATAGAAACTAAACTAATTGCGGTGTAAAGGCTTTTATTAAAAACTCTATGTTAATAAGCTGTTAACTTACTTAATATCCACGCAGAGCTTAAAATCTTAACTTAGGAGGGAAAATCAATAATTATATTGTTATGTTGTGTATGAAGCCATGTTTATTATGCCAAGGGGCTTCAACTACCTTTGTTTTACCTCCTTTATTAATTGGTCTATTTTATTTTTTAGGTTCTTGTCTTTGGGTATGCCCTTTTTTATTTTTTCATATGAATATAAAACCGTTGTATGATCTTTGCCTCCGAAGCTGTCTCCTATTTCCGGAAGAGAAAAGGCAGTAAGCTCTCGGGCTAAATACATAGCAATCTGTCTAGCCTGGACTATAGTCTTTTGCCTCTTGCCCGTTCTAAGATCATTAATGCCAATCCCCAAGCTTTGGGATACAACCTTAAGGATCGCGTCAATTGTAATCAATTTATTTTCTTCCTGGAGCAGGTCTTTTAATACATCTTTTGCCAATTCAAGCGTAATAGGCTTTTCCTCTAGTAGCGAATAGGCTATAACTTTTACAAGGGCTCCTTCCAGCTCTCTGACATTTGTCTTAATGATGTTGGCGATAAATTCAATTACCTCGTCTGAAATACTTACGGGTTCCTTTTCAATTTTTTTTCTAAGTATCGCGACGCGCAGTTCAAAGTCAGGCGGCTGAACATCGGTGATAAGCCCCCAGGCGAATCTTGAAATTAATCTTTCCTCCAAATGCGAGATTTCTTTGGGGTTTCTGTCTGAAGTAATGATAATCTGCTTGTGGTTATCATACAGGGCATTAAAGGTATGGAAGAATTCTTCCTGGGTTGATTCCTTTCCTGCTATAAAATGTATGTCGTCAATCACCAGGACATCAAGCATGCGGTATTTTTGTCTAAATTGGTTTGTCCTTCTGTGTTGTATCGAATCTATAAGTTCGTTTGTAAATTGCTCTGAAGGGGTATAACAAATTTTATATTGGTTGGGGTGTTTGTTAAAAATATTTTGGCATATTCCTTGTATCAGGTGGGTCTTGCCAAGCCCAACCCCTCCGTATATAAAAAGTGGATTATATGCCTTTGCAGGCGAGTCGCTCACCGCAACGCATGCTGCATGGGCAAATCTATTTGAATTTCCGATTACAAAACTATTAAGATTATAGCGCGGGTTTAGCCCGACGCAGGATTCTGGCTTTTTCTGTTCGCCAGACACAGCATAGCTTGCCAGGCGAGATTTGTCCAGCGCCTGGTAAAGATTAGGATTAATATTTAATTCTATCACAGCTGCATTAATTCCGCATGCTTCTGTAATGGCCGAACGGATAACATCAATATAGTTATCCATAATCCATTCCTTGAAAAAGGCATCAGGGACTTCAAAGGCAACCTTTTTTTCAGTGATAGAACTTGGTTGCAAAGTGTTAAACCAGGCGTTAAATATGTCTTCGCCAACCTTATTTCTTATGACCTCTTTTGTCTTATTCCAGATTTGTGTGATTTCCACAGGATTTTACAGGTTTTTTCCACAATATTCACAGCTTATTAACAGATGCCTTAGGCAAAGGTATTTGTGTTATTGTTAGCTATTATTTGTTTTGTCAAAATATTATAGCAGCAAAAATCCAATTTGCAAGGAAAATTTACTCTAAACAAAAAAACTTTGTCTCTAACTAATTATGCGGGTATAAGTTTTAACGCTAATTAAAAAAAATTTTTAATTTGACTTAATGATTTAATATGTTATAATTACTAACCTATGAAAAAACATCTAAAAACACCAACAATAATTAAAGGCAAGAGAAGACACGGATTTCTCAGTCGCAACAGCAGCAAGTCCGGCAGGGAAATAATCAGACGCCGACGCAATAAAGGCAGGAAAAGATTAACCGTTTAAAGGCAAAAAGGTCCCTCATATTTTTATTAAAACTTTATAAGGCTTTTATAAGCCCGTTTTTTTTGCCATGCTGCAGGTTCTATCCAACCTGTAGTGAATATGCAATTGAGGCAATTAACAAACGAGGAATATTGAAAGGAATTATATTGGCCTCTAAAAGACTACTTCGTTGTCACCCCTTTTCTCCTGGCGGAACTGACCCCGTTAAATAAAAAAATACTATGGATAAACGCACAATATTAGCTGTTTTACTTTCTATGATGGTAATAATAGTATGGCACTCATTATTCTTGCCAAGCTCGCAACCAGTTGCTAATAAAAGCCTTACAACAAATTCACAAAACATATCAAGCCCTACTGGAGTTGCGCAGGCATTAAAACCAAGCACCGCCGGTATTGTGCCAGAGCTGGATAAAGAAGCAGTGCTTGTAAAAGAAAAAATTTCCTTTGACGAGGTTGAGTTCGATTTAAATTTGCCAGCTGGCTTTATAGATTCTATCTATATGCCAGACTATAAGCACAGCTTTACTCTTGACAAGGCTCTTCTACTCTTTTCTCAAAGGCCGATGTATTTTGTTGCCTCAAAGCAAGGGGTACTTGATATTACCCACGAAGACGACCAGCTGACAATAGTACAGAATTTTAGGAAAACAGACTTAAAATATATATGGAAATGGCAGATTGTTTTAACTAATAAAACAGAACAGTCCATAAATGAAAATTTTAAGGCAATCCTCGGCGACATTAAGCCAATAAAGGATCAGACGGCCTCAAGGCTTTCAGAGATTTCAGTGCTTTCAGATTCCGGGATTATTAGACAGAGCCCTTTTGGTAATTTGCATAGTTTTACAGGGAATTTTAAGGCGATTTCTTTCAGAGACCAGTATTTTTGTACAGTTTTAGAACCAGAATTTATTGGATCTGCTCCTTTCTTGACATATAACAAAGAAAAAAGAGAATCAGCTTTAGGCATTGATCTTGGCAAATTGACTTTAGAGCCAAATACGAAAATGGTGAGAGAATTCACCGTTTATTTGGGGCCACAAGATGCAACCTATTTAAACAAAATGGGTTCCGAATACGAGCAGGTTATTAGCTTTGGCAAGCTTGATTTTATAGCCAAAATTATGTTATGGATTCTAAGCATTGGGTTTAAAATTACAGGCAATTGGGGATTGGCCATACTATTGTTTAGTATAGTAATATTTTTTGCCCTGTTTCCGTTTTCTTTAAAGCAGATGTCTTCCATGAGAAGAATGCAAGAGCTTCAGCCAAAGATGAATGCTATAAGGCAACAATATAAAGACAACCCTCAAAAATTGAATCAGGAGATTATGGAGCTTTACAAGAAGGAAAAGGTAAATCCTTTAGGTGGATGCCTGCCTCTCGTTTTCCAGCTCCCTGTGTTTTTTGCCCTATACCAAGTTTTAATGCGTTCCATTAATCTTAAAAATGCCCATTTTTTATGGATAAAAGACCTTGCTTCGCCAGACAAGGCCTTTGTTATTGCAGGTTTTAGTATTAATATATTACCTATATTTATGGGCATTTTGATGTTTTTCCAGCAAAAATCTACGCAGGTAGCTAGCTCAGCCCAAGACTCAATGGCAGAACAACAAAAAATCATGATGTATACCTTTCCTATTGTCTTTACATTTATTTTCTATAATTTCCCATCGGGATTGGTAATGTACTGGGCAACAAATACGCTTCTGAACTTGTTTTTTCAAAAGAAGATAGTGAACAAGACTTGACATGAAAAAGAAATACGAAAAATCACAGAGTCTTGAAGTTGAAGGAAATAGCATTGAAGAGGCCATTGAAAAGGCAGCGAAACAATTTGGTATAGATAGAAAAAAACTCGACATCAAGATTCTTTCAGAGGAAGAAAAAGGTCTTTTTGGTATGGCAGGAGCACAAAAAGCCAAAATTAGAGCAACAATTATTCCTGATTTACAAAAAAAAGATGAGCCAAGGTAGTTCTTTGAAAATTGTTCCACGAGGAAATGTTTCAACTGGAACATTTAATTGTGAATATTTTGCTTGACAAAAAAGATCTACCTTATTATAATTAATAAGGTTACAAATTGTTCCACGAGGAAATGTTTTATTTGAAACAATCCAAACATGCTTACCCCAGAATACGTTACTGGTTTTAGTGAAGGCGAAGCAGTCTTCACGTATAGCCGAGGCTCAGAATTCAATATAAATTTATATTTTGCTATTAAGCTGAACTCAGACGATAAAGAACTCTTGAGGGAAATTAATAATTTTTTTGGCGTTGGTAAAATCTATAATGTAAAAGAAAGTCTACCCGGAAAATATAGTGGCCATACTCGACCAGGATCATATTATAGAGTCACTAGAATTTCTGATCTGCCTCGAATAATTGAACACTTCGATAGTCATCCTCTACAAGGAAAAAAACAAAAAGTTTACAAGATTTGGCGGGAGATATTTTTCCTTAAAACAAAATATAGAAAATCAGACTATGAAATGATATGGCAATTGGTAGCTGGGTTGTCAAAGCTGACATCTAAAAATTCGACAATAAAAGAATAAATGGGTAAAATTATAGCTATTTGTAATCAAAAAGGCGGGACGGGCAAGACTACAACTGCCATAAATCTGTCCTGCTTTTTGGCTTTATCAGGGAAAAAGGTCTTGATGGTTGACTTAGACCCTCAAGGCAATGCTACAAGCGGAGCCGGCATTGACAAAAGTAAGATAACCAAGAGCACCTATCATTCGCTTCTGCAAGAGGTAGCTATAAATGACATTGTTTTAGAGACGGAAATCAAAAATATGTTCGTTGCTCCTGCAAATATTGATTTGACCGGAGCAGAGGTTGAGTTGGTAGCAGAGCTAAGCAGAGAATTTAGGCTCGAGAAAGCGCTTTCGCAAGTTGTTAATTATTATGATGTTATAATAATTGATTGTCCACCATCACTTGGTTTATTGACAATAAATGCACTTAGCGCTGCTACATCGGTGCTAATTCCAGTTCAGTGTGAATATTATGCCCTAGAAGGGTTAACACAACTTTTAAATACAGTAAATCTAGTCAAGAGAAAACTAAATAGTAAACTAGAAATAGAAGGAGTGGTTTTAACAATGGCAGACTTCAGGACAAACCTGACAAAAGAGGTGATTGAAGAGGCAAGAGAATTTTTTAAGGATAAGGTTTATAAAACAATTATTCCAAGAAATATCAAACTAAGTGAATCACCCAGCTTCGGGAAGCCTATCTTTTTGTATGACAAGACTTCAATCGGAAGCCAGAAATACTATGATCTTTGCTGTGAGGTTCTCAAAATTGATTCATTTGAAATCCCTCAGGAAGAATCAAAAAAAGATGAAATAATCTTATCTAACCATTTGAATAGCAATGAGTTAGAACATAAAAATAATGTCAGAGAAGGAGTTTAATATGGACAGAAAGGTTTTAGGCCGAGGCCTTAATGCGCTTATTTCTCAAAATAGGATTGATAATTCAGAGGAGGAGAGGATTGAAAGTTTGCCTCTTGAAGGCATCAAACCAAATCCATTTCAACCAAGAGAAGAATTTGCAAAGGAGGCCATTGACGAATTAAAAAGTTCTATTAAAGAGAAGGGCATAATCCAACCCATAGTTGTCAGGAGAGGGCCAACTGGCTTCGAGTTAATTGCCGGAGAAAGAAGATATAGGGCTGCAAAAGAATTGGGCATGAGTACAATCCCGTCTGTAGTAAAGAGCATCGATGACCAGGATGCCCTTGAATTGTCACTCATAGAAAACGTCCAGCGTGTTGATTTAAATCCAATCGAAGAGGCGCTTGGCTATAAATACTTAATCGATAAGTTTAATTTAACTCAGGAGAAAATCAGCGACATCGTCGGAAAATCCAGGCCTGCGATTGCAAATATCTTGAGACTTCTGAACCTCCCGAAAGAAATTCAGGATGCGATGAAAAAGGGAGCGATCTCAATGGCGCACGGAAGAGTTTTATTAGAAATAGATGATATGCATCAGCAGATGAGTCTATTGAGCGACATTATTGCAAAATCCTTGTCAGTCAGAGAGCTCGAAGGCATTACAAAAGGAAAAAGATTCTCAATTTCAAAAAGGAGAAGAGTGGGCACGCCGGCCAGGCACGACATTGACCCTAAGATCTATGCAATACAGGAATTCTTGCAGGGCATACTTGGCACAAAGGTGAGGGTTACAAAAAAGAAGAAATACGGCAAAATAGAGATAGAATTTTATTCAACCGAAGATCTAGACAGGATAGTTAAGCTAGTGGGAAGATGAATACACAAGCAACTTTAATACTGATAAAGCCCGACGGGCTAAAAAAATCTCTCACAGGGAACATTCTCACGCGATTGTCTGAGACCAAGCTTGAGATTGTTGCTTCAAAGATTACCAGGGTCTCGCGGGAGTTGGCCATTGAGCACTACAGGCATCTTAAGGATGAGCCTTTTTTCGATGAACTCATAAGATATCTCCAGGGGGAACTACACGACAGGAAAAAGGTGATGGCGCTTGTTTATTGGGGAGAAGATGCAATTAAAAAATGTCGTTCACTTGCCGGGGCAACGAATCCGGAAGTTGCAGAATCTACTTCTATACGCGGGTCATACGGCAGGATTACAACAGGCGGCCTTTACGAGAACGTAATTCATGTTTCTTCCAACCCACAAGAGTCAGAACGCGAGATAAAACTATGGTTCAATCCCGACGACATAATCGTAGATTTGTTTCCTACTAAAGAGATAAAAGAGAAAGAAACAACTCGGCACGTTTGGGCATAGGATGTATATTGCAACTAACAACATAAATGTCCAAATCCCAATGTCCAATGTCAAATAAATTTCCAATTTCCAATGACCAATTGGAAATTGTATAATTGGTAAATTATTGGGATTTGCCTGCCGGCAGGCAGGGTAATTGGATAATTGGACATTAAGCTGATAATCGCGCAAATTATACAAGGAGAGAAGAATGCTACGCAGCATGACTGGTTTTGTGCACAAAGAAAAGGCAATTAATGGCTCAAGGATAATCATTGAATTAAAATCAGTAAATCACAGGGCGCTAGAGGTCGGGTATCATCTGCCTGTCGGATTTAACTTTCTCGAGGAGATATTTAAAAGGGAGGTAGAATCCAGGATATTTAGAGGTCACATAATATGCATTCTCAATATCTCTGCGCTTTTTCTTGAGAAGGTTGTTTTTAACAAGGCCCTGGCAAAGGACTACCAAAGGGCATTATTAGAATTGGAAAAACACCTCGGTATTAAAAATCCTATATCAATCGAGCAGATAATAAATTTCCCTGGGATATTAAGCACGAGAATCGAAGAGGGAGGCAGGCATAAGATACAAAGAACCGTTGCAGAGTTAATAAAAAAGGCTGTATCCGAGCTTGTAGTTAAAAAACAAAAAGAGGGAGAGGCAATTGCGCGAGATATAAAAAAACATCTGGATACAATTGAGATTGCGGTTAGAAATATTAAGAAAGAAATTCCCAAAGTAATTAAAAAAAAGACAGAAGAGATTAAAGAGACAGAAGAATTAAGCGCGGCATTAAAGGACTGCGATATAAATGAAGAAATTCAAAGAATTGATTTTCATGTAAAGAATTTTAAAAGTATAATAAATGCCGGCTCGAGGAATATTTCAAGAGGTAAGGAACTGGATTTTATTGTTCAAGAACTGCAGCGCGAGGCAAATACAACTGCTGCCAAGGCAGGCTCTAATATAATCTCTTATTCTGCCGTCAAGGCAAAGACAGCGATAGAAAAGATTCGTGAACAGCTGCAGAATGTTGAATAGGCGCCAAAACTATTTACTAAACGCTAACCGCTAGACGCTAATCGCTAAGCATAATAATGGTTCGACAAAATACACGTGTAAAGCCTTCTGCAAAAGGATTAATTTTTATAGTCTCGGGCCCTTCTGGCTCTGGCAAGACAACGCTTTTAAAAGGAGTTCTGAAAAGCAGCGAATTTAAAGATAATCTCAAAAAGACACTATCTCTCACAACTAGGCCCCGAAGAAAAGGGGAGCTAGAAGGTAAGGATTATGAGTTTGTAGATAAGAATGAATTTTTAACAAGGCTAAAGCATAAAGAAATACTTGAGCATACAAAATACGTACGCTTTTATTATGGGACAAGCAAGAAGAACATAGAGCAGATTATATTCTCCGGTAAAAATGACTGCCTTATGTGTCTTGATACCCAAGGCGCCTTTAATATTAGAAAGATTTACCCCAGGAGGGCGAGGCTAATTTTTATTTTACCTCCTTCGATAAATGTGTTACAATTTAGGCTTAAAAAAAGAGGCCGCGAATCAAAAAAAGAGCTGGACAAAAGGATCTCTCTTTTTAAAAACGAGATTGCCATGTCCAAAAAATATGACTACATTATCATTAATAATAAGGTAAAAGATGCGGTAGGCCAGCTCAGTTCTATTATAAAAAACGAGAGATTAACAAGCAGTTTTTAACCATTAACTAGCAATTGAGGAGGTAGCATGTCACAAATAGCAATAGAAAGTATTTTAGACAGATCTGATTACTCAATTTATAAATTGGTGATAATAGCAGCCAGAAGAGCGCTTGAGCTTGCCGAGGGAGCACCACAACTTGTAGTAGCAGACAAAAACCTCAAGGCTACAACTATAGCGCTTAGCGAGATTGTACAAGGCAAGGTTATTTATAAAAAAAGCAAGAAAAAAGACAAAGACTAATACATGAAGAATATAAAAGAAGTGGTATTGGGAGTTTCTGCTGGGATAGCTGCATATAAGTCTCTTGATTTAGTATCAATGCTAAAAGAAGACAATTTTAATGTTACAGTAATAATGACCAAAGAGGCAAATGAGTTTGTTAGCGCCCTTAGCTTCCAAACATTATCTGGCAACAGGGTATACAAAGATATGTTTCAAGAGCCAGAAGACTGGGAGATCGGGCACATATCTTTGGCCGAAAGGGCCAGGCTTGTAATTATTTGTCCTGCAACGGCCAACATTATTGCAAAATTGGCTTGTGGGATTTGCGATGACTTTTTGACATGTGCTGTCTGTGCTACAAAAGCGCCTGTTTTAATTGCGCCTGCAATGAATGACAATATGTACAATAATAAAATTGTACAGGAGAATATAAAAAAATTAAAATTGCTAGGGATTAAGTTTGTCGGCCCTAAGGTTGGCAGGCTTGCCTGTGGCAGGAAGGCTATTGGTTGCCTTGAGGATGTCGATGTGATTATGAAAGAGGTAAAGAGGCTGGCGAAATAGATCCTTCTTGTTTTGGCGGCGTAGCCAAGTGGCAAGGCAGGAGTCTGCAAAACTCTTATACGTCGGTTCAATTCCGACCGCCGCCTAAAATTTCGCATTGATATTTGCGGGCAAGTGGTGGAATGGCATACACGATGGACTTAAAATCCATTGGCCGTAAGGTCGTGAGGGTTCAACTCCCTCCTTGCCCATTTAAATTTTCCGATAAGGAAAATTTAAATGGCACTCAAGCGAGCGTTAAGCGGCCCGATAAGGGCC
>JBFZAD010000110.1:0-13198 GCA_041309125.1 Candidatus Omnitrophota bacterium | reverse complement strand
AGGCAAAAAATATATTAGGATCAGGTTTTGAAGCCAGCGGTGGTGGAGCATCCTCATCTTATAATTTTTGGGAGGATGATGATGAATTTTATAAGAGGAATCGCAAAGAGATGCAGGTTTTAAGTGATTCTTCGCAGGATACATTTGAAATGCCAACAAATATAAATGAACTTAGTGCACTAGACCAAAATCCTAACCCCGCAGCATTAAATAGACTATTCCCTCCAGGTAGTGCTGTAGATTTAACACCCAATGGAAACTTCACAGCACTATATAAGCCTAATCCAGCAACTGGGAGGATGTCGTATTATGATTTTCAGCATTATATAGAGCGCAATGCCACTGGCAATTTGAATAACGGAGAATTTAATAGGACTATTAAAGCAAGGATAGTGGGTGAATTCTCAAACAGCTTTAACGATAGCTTGTTTAATAGTTTGTCAACCCAAAATTTGGCAGCAAGAGTTCAGAGCTGGAGAGTGCATATAAATATGCCAACAAATGCTAAAATTAATATTAACCCTAGTTATTTTGCTGGTGGTGTAAAAGGCGCATCAAAGACTTTAGGTGATAGTGCAGGTAATATTTTCTCTTTCCAGGGTATAAATTTTCAACTTCCTGCAGGTGCAACAACCGGCAAAATTGATTCTTATGATGTAAACTACAACATAAATGCAATAAATCCAACTATAAATAGGCCTGTTTACAATGCATCTGGCTTTGCAAGATTTGAAGGAGATGCCAAGGATATTGTTACAAAGCAGCAGATGCAATATTATGGCGGAGATGTTAAAATCCTCAACAATGGAGCCGTTTCTGGCTCTAACTATGGTTGGTATTATCAAAATAGAGACGTTCACCAAGAAGTAAAGGCTCAAGGTGTTAATATCGCCAGTAACAAGTTAAATTTATTTGGTCTTGGGATTAATCCAAATATCAAGACAATGCAGGTCCAGACATGGAATGGCAATGGTCCTGCCAAGGTATTTATTCCAGCAATTGGAGTTATAGGTGACAACAATAGTATTGTTGCCTCAGGAGCTGGAGGCCTTTTATATGAATTAAGTAAAGGATATGGATCTGCAGGCAAAGGTTCAACAGAGAAAATAAAGGATATATTTGAAAAAGCAGGATTCAAGGGAGAAGCCCTTAGCCAACTTACTTCTAAGTTTACACAGCCTACAAAGGGACTTCTAAACACCATTGATAAGAAAGAAGATTTTGCAGCCAATGATTTTGAAGGTGAAGGAAATTATACAATACACAATTTCGAAGGCCCACTTAGACCCTATTTAGACAGGGCTTCTATTAAAGCAGGGCCAAGTGGAGCTTATATTAACTCAACTGAGGTTTATATTCATCCAAATGTTACTTATTTATCAGATATTCCAAAATACGATAAGCTTATAGCAGATATTAAAAAAAATAATGTAGCTTGGGCTGATCATCAACCTGATTCTAATCTTTTTGTTGCTAAAGCAGATGATATAGATGGTTCAGTGATAAAAGGCCCAGCTGTAACATTGAAGCAAGGGCACAATCTTAAATATAAAAGCAGTGAATACAACGAATTAATAAAAGATCTTCCTTTCTCTGCTATTGATACTAAGCTTTCCACCAATCCTTTTACAAATCAACAAGGCAATATACTATCCTCGTTAGCCCCTCATCTAAGCAGCATCAATAGTTTAGTCAGCAAAGAGTCAGGTAAGCAGATTTATAGCAACACCTATGATGAAGCTAAGGGATATGATCCAGCGCTGAAAGAGCTCCAAGGCTACTTTAAGAATCCCATAGAATATCAGGTTGATGGTAAGGTTAAAGAGACAGGCGATATGTCTGATCTTAAATTTAAGTTTGTTGCTGCTGGTGAAGAGCAACAAGGCCTAAGACAAAGAGAGGCTCATAATTTACCTACTGGTGCTGACAAGGATTCAAAGAGTTTTAGAATTGGCGGCCAGAAACAATTTGGCACAGGCACATTTGATGAACTTAGCGCCGTACTATCTAATGGAATTCGAATAGGCGAAAGAAAAACACCTGTAATTATTTTTGAAACAAAGGCATCAGGTATTCAAGGCAGGATTCCTAATTATGGCGAAGTAAAGGGGATGGGAGAAAATCTTAGAATTAACGAAGACTATAATATTATTGTTGACGAAGGCACTTCGGACAAGATTTTGGATATTTATAGTAAAGTTAGCCAGATACCATTACAGAAGGGAGATAATAAGTTTAATACCAAAGACAAATTTATTATCACAAATCTTACTGGAATTGATATAGATAACGTCACAAATGCCAATGTGCTTAAGTACCACGGCATGCAGGCATTAGCAATGCTTAATTCTAATCCAGGACAAAATCTATTAGGCCTTGGTCCAGATGGCAAAACTTGGTATACGCCTGATAACGTTGCTCTGCTTTCTGCAATACCAACTGGCGCAGATAATAAGATTTACTATAGTAAAACAAAATCTGGCGATGTGACAAGCGCAGCTGAAATAGGCAGTTACGATCTATTTGCAAAGACAGGCGAAGTTGGCCTTGATTTCCAGAAGGAAGTACTATCTAAAAATGGCAAAAAATTCATCTCTGAAGTCAGAGGCGCCAGAATAGGGCAGGCCGCAGGAGAAATCATTGATACTCTAGAGAGATCGGATATGATACCTGTCAAAGATTTTGACATAAAGGAAAATATACTTGGTCTAAAGGCCAACGGAGAATTTAGCGTCAATTTATTAAACATTGATAACGGGGGCAGTGGAGAAATTACAGCCCAACAGAAAGATCTTGCTTCGCGTTGGAACAGGACTGACTTTGCAAAGAATGGCACAGTGCTTGATTTTACTAACTACATACATGAAAATGGCAAGAATGTAGCGAGAGCTACTGGCACGCTATTGGTTGGTTTTGATTTAGCAAATGCTGCTAATAATGGTCTGGGCCAAGCAATATTTGCAGATAAGCAATTCGGTGCAAGATGGAATAATCTTAATAGCGTTCCTTTGCAATCTGATAGCGGCATAAAATATACTGGCAATGCACTATTTGAGACAGATGATAATTTTAAGACAATACTTAAGGCAGGAGATTTGTTTAAAGAAGAAAACGGTAAAAAAATTGCCTTGAAGGCAAAGGGAGAGAATGATATTGAGATTAAGATTGAAACGGATGAGAAAGAAAGAGAGGGGAAACATTATAATCCAAAGGGTGAATCGCCCTCTGCAAAACCCAGCGAAACACAGTCCAGCTATATAAGAAGGCAGGCAAATGCAACTGCTAAATTCGACAGAGAGAATATCGACAAGACGTTCATGCCTAATGAGATAGTTGAGTTTAAGTCTGATAAAATCACTGGTTCCAAAAATTCAAAATCTATTAAAGATCCGCTTTTAAAAGTTACACTTGAAGATAAGGCAGGCAAGGTAGAACATACAGAGACCTCAAAGATAATAGAGGCTATATTAAGTCCTGATATGAATTTGAAGATAAAGACTCAAGGTGGCGGCATTGAATTTACTCCGAATAATGCATATATCAATGTAGATCCTTCAGTAAGTCCAGTGCCAGAAGGTAGACAAAGCCATGCCAAAAATGAAGCCTGGCCTATAAAAGATTTTGTTATAAGGACTAATGGGTTAGGAGAATATGCAGTTGAGAGAAGCAAAAGTGGCAAAAGCGTACTGCGCTCTTTAAATACTGCACCTGGAGCAGACCTAACAATTTATCTAGAGCCAGGTAAGAGTATTGCTTGGGCAGAGAAGTTAGAAACCAACCCAACTCTTGAACATAAGAAAATACTCCCGCAGCTGGCCAAAGGAGAGAAGATTGAAGGCGATGACGCAAGGCAGGTCTATGGATCATATAAAACCTACAGAAATGAAGAGGCAAAAACAATAGCTTTACGCTCGTGGTGGAATGATGAGCTTAAGCAATCTCAATTAGCAACAGTTCAAGTAGAAGGCGGAAGGGCAACTAATAAGGGGGCGTTCTTTACAGCAAGACCTTTTGGAGCTGGATTTGACAGCTTTAATCAGGTGATTTTATCAGGTGGCATCAAAAACAACAAGACCGTGCTTGAAGATAACAGGCTCGTTGCATTTAATTTCCAAGGAGAAGGTAAAAAAGGAGATTGGATATCTGGAAGGAACGTATCAGATGGAAATACGTATTTCTTAATAGACAAAACTACAAATCAAGCCTTTCTTGCCTCAGTGTATGGCTTTCCTGACAAAGATGGCAATGTCAGGCTCACAGCTGGTGTTAAGGAATACTATACAGATGATTTAATGCGCGCAATACTTCCAAATGAATGGAAGGATTCAATCAGAGATCTTGAAAGGCCAGAAGACTATGCCCGGCTTAGTGCTACTTTTAATAAAATGAGAAAGGCCGGAGCATCATGGATTACACAGAACTTAGCATCATTGGATAAAAAGAATGGCAACAAGTATAACGATGTATTGGCAAAAGTAAGAAGGACATTGAACGATCCAAAAATACCAATGAAACAGCAGATAGATGCTGTTTCTAATTTTGGATATTGGATGCGCGCTGCCCTTGGAAATGGGTATAGCTTTGGCAGCCTTATAAGCAATCCAGAATTAAGCATCAAGAAAGGCTTCCAGTCAAACTGCGTTTCAAGCGCGTTTTTACTTTCTTCATATGCATTGGAAAATAATCTGCAATCTCTATTCTTGCCCTCGGGTGTAAAAAATCCAGAAGGCAAGAATATACCAGGTGGTGGGCTTTTCTTGCCTAAGACAACCGGCGCGCAAGGACACTTTGCATTGGTATATGATTTATATAAGCTTAAGTTGGGAGGCTTGCGCACTGCAGAAGTTACATTAGGCAATATGCCTTCAGCCCCACTTCTTTCTAACCCAGGTTACGCAGAATATAATAATACAATACAACTCAATGTAAATAATGAACTCACATCAATAAAGGCACAAGCAGGTAGCGATATCCTGGGGACAAAAGATACTTATTACGTAGGTAACAATAAACAGGGTATAGGTTTTAATACCTTAAAGAGCGACTACCAGATTAGAGGTATTGCTGCAGAGAAGGCAATCATGAGCAATGCCCTTGATGCGGCAATAGGCAGTAAGGATATCTTGCTTGCAAATGGCATTGCAAATGCATTGATCAATGAAGGGATGGTTAATAAAGACTTTGCTAGATCATTCGGCGATATTACAAAGGGCTTAAAGAATAAAACTCTTAATAAAGATGATATAGACGTTAAGTATGGCATGGGCGGATGGGAAATCTCAGCAAAAGAGCAAAAATTTTCAGAGAATCTAGGTCCAAATAATAAACCTCCAAGAATAACTCCATATTCCCCATTTTCAATTGACAAAGATGGCGGCGTTTCAATATACCATCGTGGTACCGCGGACAATGGTGAGTCCTTATTGGTAATAGATAATATAACCAAAGATGGCATAGATCAAAAGGTGTTAGGTGCATTGAAAATAAATCAGAACTATAATTTTAAGAATGTTCCTGAAGATGATCTTGAGCTGGCGCTTGAAATTGAGAAGAAAAAGCAAGAATTACAAGGGCAAGATAAAATCGTTACCGTTGAATTTAGAGATGGTAAGCTTGTAAAGGTAGGCAAAGACACTCCCGAAACTAGAATCGAGGAACCAACCTTAACATATGATTTATATCCAAAAGAAAAGAAGCTGGTT
Source organism: Candidatus Omnitrophota bacterium (assembly GCA_041309125.1). Taxonomy (GTDB): domain Bacteria; phylum Omnitrophota; class Gorgyraeia; order Gygaellales; family Gygaellaceae; genus JBFZAD01. The sequence goes on along the minus strand of JBFZAD010000110.1, from coordinate 7,496 downwards.
CGTAATAGAGATCAAGATTCCAAAATGGAATTAGCTAAAAGAGAAAAAGCGCTTTACGAGCAAATGCCTAATATATGGAACAAGGAACCAGAATTTGAGACTGAATTACTAACGGAACAAAATAAGAATAGCTTTCCTAAAATAAAGACAGAGGAAGGCATTAATAAGGAAGAATTTGTCAATAAGTATATAAATAAAGAAAATTTAGCGAGAGCCAGGGAAATGGTTAAGAGCTTTGAAGCAGGCCAAGTAGAGACATATAGGAATGAAAATCGAAGCGCTAATATATCATCTCCTTTTACTAATGCTCCAGTGACATCTGGTTATAAAGATGGAGTATTTACAATAGCTGAAGGAACAGGGGTAGTGGGCAATAAAGAGCTTTCTTTAGCTATGGCGCAGAAACAGGTCCATGAAAGCAAGGTAGATCTCCAAAAACAAATCCAGAAGAATATAAATATTCTTGATGAAAATATGAAGTCTGTGAAACAAGATGTAGATATTGCAAGGAGAGACTACTATACCACTTTACAGAAGAAATTAGATACAGTAGACGTTGCTAATCCTCAAGAGTCTATGCGTAACATAGAATTGCTAAATTTAGCAATGGAAATACATACGGTTCAAGGCAGGGCCGTTACAATAGACAGATTAAGAGAAAAAGGGATTACTCCAAATTCAAGAACATTTGATGAATTGATGAATAAGGGAGAGCTTCCCTTTACCAGAGATGGAAAGACGCTTTATGTGGATCTTGATAAGCTAGCAGCCCTTTCCAAAACACATGGTATTACTAGCAATGATATCAGGCAATATGACTTCCAGCAGAATTTACAGTCTTTGAGATTAGGAGCAAAATTTGCTATTGATCAGCAAAGAGAAGTATTTCTTAATGGTAAAGAAACTGGTAGTTTGATAGATAACTTAGCGCTAGCTGTTCTTATGGACAAGGAAGGACATGGAAGAAAGGTCGAGCTTTTAAGGCTTAATGGCAAGATGAAGCAAGAGTTTGATAATGCATTTCAGCTTTCAACACTTACTGGTGACATCTCATATGCAACAGATTTTTATAAAAACTCAATTATGCAGGAAGAGATGAATGATTATGTTAAATACTACGCACCAACAGAAACTGGAGTTAAGACATTTATCGGGGCGTTAACAACCGCTGGTGGCTTGGCAATGAGGCCAGTTGCTGCAGTTACAGGAGGACTATTTGCTGTAGGGACCATGCTTTTGCATAAACTTCCAAAAGAGTCAGTCTTAGAAAACAATGTAGGCAATAATTTTTCGCAGGACACATTGGTAGGCATAGGTAGAGGCATTGATTTTAGTAACATACGCTTAGAAGTTCCAGAGAGCACAAGAAAAATGACTACTTTTGGAGACACAGTGCTTGATATAGGATTAAATGCATTTGGATTTGCATCTTTAGAAGGTGGATTGGGAATGTTATCTCGACTAGCTCCAGCGGGTTCTTTTAGCAAGGGGACATTAAAGGTTCTTGAAGGCTTGGGGCTTGAGTCCAGATCTATAGGCAAATGGGCTGCGTCAGAAACAGGAGCAGCTTCAATAGATTTATTGGGCAAAGTTGCTTTTAATAGAGTTACCGGGGGACTTGTTGCAGCTAATACAGGCTCAATGATTTTGCACTCAGCTTTCAATGAAAATCCAAATGCAAGCTTTTGGGATGGGATGCTTTCAGCGGAAACAAATATTGCCTTGGCTGGAATCTTATTAGGAGACAAGTTATTAAGTAAGGGTTTTGGTAAACTAGCAGAGAGAGAACTCATTGCAGAATCAAGCCTTAGCAAGGTAGCTAGGTCTGGCCTTAGAGAAGTAGAAGAGGCTGGCCTTAGTAAATCCGCAGGAGCAGAACTTAGCAAGCCAATTGGAAATTTATTTACCAAATCAGAAAGAGCAGGGCTTGGTAAAGCAATAGAAAAAGGATACAACAAGGCAATAGGGCCAAAATTTGTCCATGGAGCACAATCAAAGATTATCCAGGCAGCAGGTTCAGATCTGACTAGATCAGTAAATCAATTTGCAGCTATGGGCTTAAGAGAAACCACACTTTTTAATACTATAGACACCGTAGTTGACGCAGCAGTTATGAAGGGGATGCAAGGGCAAGATTTAGGATTTAATGCAGTTGGGACGTGGTTTAATAAAACCCCTGTCAATATCATGTGGGGCTTTGGTTTTGCAGGATTAGGAGCATCAGGAAAATATCTGCGTAAATTAGAAATTGGACAAACAGAGTTTTCAAAAGCTGTGCGCTTGATAGATAAAGGCGTGGAAAAGGGCATACAAGGAACTGTAGGAGATTTCATTAGGTCAGAAAAGGCAGCAGGAGAGCTAAAAACTATACAAGAAGGATTGGAGAAATATAAAAAAGTATTAAAAGACACAGGACTTTTAGATAAGACATTTTTGAAGTCACGAAGCTTTATTGAAGAGGCAGGAAGGTTTATTGAGAAGAATCCAGGATTAGCAAATGCATCCAGGTTTATAAGCGAGGGCAAAGGGATAAAGAATCTACAAGAGATGAAAATAAGAGATTTTCTTGAAGGAACTTCCGTAGTTGAAGGAGAGGCTATAAAAAAGGGATTAGACAAATATAAAAATGTACTAAGTGAACTGAACCTTTTGGATAAAACATTTGCACAGGCTTCAGGTGAGCTAGGTAAGTATAATACTATTCTTGATTTTACGAGAATACACGGAGTTTCAGCCTCTGAATTAACCAAATTGGGTGAATATGCACTTTCTGCTGAAACAGGCCTTCCTAGAATCGTTTCAAGAATAGATTCCAAGATGCCCAAATATCTTAGCAAATTGGGAGTTACCGGTAAAACTGCCCTTTATTCTGCTCTAGGCATTGCAGGAACAGGCGCTGTTAAGGCACTTAATAAATGGTGGGATTATGAAGATAAGAATTGGGATAATTTAGCAAGCTCATTTAAGGATAGCTTCAGCATCACCACCAGCCCTTCTACCTATATTGAGGGTGTTCTGTTTGCCCTTGCATTAAAATCTGGATTAAAGAAACAACCATATAGTGAGTTTGGAAAAAATAAATTTAAAAAATTGACTGGAGAGGGATTGTCAAAATTAAGTGAAAGGCAAAAGAATAAAGCATTAAGAAAAGAAATAGATGTTATTTTAAATGGAGAAAAGAATGTCTCACGCCTTTCTCAATGGAGTGCTCCTCGTAAGTTTGCAACTGGATTTGTAACCACAGGCTCAATTACTACTTTGGGCAAATGGGTAGATAGCGGTTTCGATCTATCAAAAGAAGATGCAGCTAAGACATTTTTAGCGAATGGTTTTACAGGTGGTATGGCAACATGGTGGCTTGGCAATTTATCAGGAGGTTTTTATGAAAATGTCAAGGCATTGGCAGGAATTGAGGCAAGAGAGGTAAGGTTATTTGGGAGCGAGAAATTCAGCTTCGGAAAACTAAAAGGCCTTAATTGGCTTGAGCGCGAGACTATAACCAAGGCAATTGAGTGGCCAGCAGTTGCAACAGTTATGGGAGCAGGAGAGCTTGGCATAAGAGGCTCAATTTTAGCAATTGCTGACAACGCTGGCTGGATACTTCCTTTTGTTAGAGATGATTTTTCTCTTATTCCCCATATTAAACCATTATTAACAAATAAAGATTTCAAGGAAGAATATGATCCAAAAGTACATCACTACTTTTATTTAGTAGAGCAGGATGAGAAGAATCCTGGGAAAAAAAGAGTTGAGTTTGGTTGGAATAAATTTATCAAACAGCAAACACTTTCAGCAGTAGAAGCCCCTTCATCAGGCGCAAAGATTGGCCCTCTTATACCTTTATTACAGGCAACTGAATATAAGATGCCTTCAAAAATGAGACTGAAGGTATCAAATTCCGCTCAAAAAATATGGAGCAAGATTTCACCTTCGAGCAGGGTTGCTGCTACTGATGGAAAATTAATGTTAGAGTCTGATATGAAAGAAAGATGGCTCTTGGCAAGGGGGCTTTTAGGTGTTGGCGAGTGGGCCTCTAATATGGCATTTAAGGTTCCTCTTATTGTTGGCTCAGCTGATTTAGGATTAAAGGTAGCCGATAACGTAGGTTCTTATATGGTTAATAGCGAACAGAGCATATTTAGCAAAATGCAAAAAGAGGTTATTCCTTGGGCTGTGCTATTTGCATTAAAAGCTCCTTCAGCTGAAGCCATGAGGGATTACCAGGGTATATTGAGTTTAGCAAAGCAGAATAAATTTGATCAGGCAAGCTTTCTGTATGATTTAATAAAAGATACAGGAGCTCCATTAAAAGAAATAATAAGCAATACTAAGCTTAAATCCTCAAAAGTATTAGATAAATATATTGATGGAAAGATTGGACATGATTTGAAAGAGGTTGAGAGCTTAGCCAGGATTATTGTTGGGGCTGAAAATTCTGGTAAATTTAAAGTTGTTATTGACGAGGCCAAGAAACTTGCAGTTTCAGAAGAAATGGCCAAAAGATATACTGAAGAAGGATATGGTCTAAAATACGGAGATAGGGATTATGACGAGGGAGTAAGGACGGTAAGAGATGATTTAATAAATAGCCAAGAGGCATTAAATATTGCTGCGAATGAATTGTATGGCAAACAGAAGTGGAGTGAGGTAGGGGTTGAAATAGGCAGTAAACACATTAAAGAAGTTTTAAGAGGCAGACTAGAAGGAACCGAGGTATTTGCAGATATTATTGGTAAAGGCATGCATTTTAAAGATGCAAAATATGAATCAATTATTGATGAAGCATATGATAAGGCAGCACAAAGTGAGTTTGGAGTTAAAGATTTGAGTCATGCTGCAGAATTAGCTGAAGTCACTAATAATCTATTCTCTAGGGTTTCTAGGCAGCTAAGAAAGGGAGAGGTATTTAATGCTGCAGAAGGCTTTAATAAAAAAGGTCTGCAGGATTATGTAGTAGATAAGATTGTAAGCTCCCTGCCAAAGGATATGAGTCTGGCGTATAAATATATTCCGCTGGAAGGTAAAGAGGATGAGATGCTTAGAGATCTAAATAAAGGCATGGCACAAGAAGAATTTAATAGGAAACTAAGTGAAGTTGAAACCAGGGCAATGAAGTTTGTTGAAAAACGAGGCCAGGGAGAAATTGTACCGACAAGAGAGGATTACAAGACCGCATTAAGTCAGGTATTTAGAAATGAGGTATTAAGAAGTGCAGTCCAACAATGGAAAGACAGTGGCTATGCCAAGAGCGAGAGCGACAAGAGAGAAAAAATTAGAGGTAGAGAAAAAATTAGAGGTGAAGAATTAGAACGGGCTATAGAAGAATTTTCTCAAATAACATTTGGAAAATCATTAGGGGAGGCCTCTGGTATTTTGCATGAAAGGCACTTGGATGGCTATAGGAAAGAAATAAGACAAGAGGTTGAAAAGATAGAGACAGCAAATAAAAAGCAAATAGAGGTGTTAACTGAAAAGAGAGAACAATTAAAAAGCTATGGCGCTGGTAGAAATGAGTTGGTCAAGGCGAAAATTGAACAACTAGATAGAGAAATATTGAAGATAATAAATGCTGATCATAATCAAGAAGCAGCTCAAAAAGTCTTAGAAAGAAAAACCTTAGGAGTTATGAGAGAAAAAGGCTTAAAGGATTTCTCTAAGACAAAGCAGAATCTTAGTGAAGCATTCAAGATTTCTTCTGGTGAAGAGGCAGTAAAGAGCTTTGTAGCTACTAAGCCTGAGAGCGAGCTTAAATTAGATAAGGGGTTCGAGTTGTTCGCCTCTTCGAATATAAGAGCAAAACAGGAATTAGCCAAAAAATATAATTTTGATAATTACAGGGATTTAGAGAGCGCAAGAGAGATATATAGTAATCTTAAGGATTCCGATGCGCCTAAGCTGGACACATTAAAGAAATTAAGAGATTATAATGATAAGGTAAAATCAGCTATTTCAGATTTTGCACCTTATAAGATTACAAAACTTCTACCTGAGAGCCTTTTGAAGACCGCTGAACAAATTGTATTAGAATCAAGTTTAAGGAATATGAGCTTAGAGCAGCTTGAAGTTTTTGATGATATTTTAATAAGAAAAGAGGGTGATGTTAAGGATAATCAGGTCTATCTAGGCCATATTTTCCCGCAAATAAAGAGCGTAAATTATGATACCTTAGAGCGCGCCATGGGAAGCGTACTCTTGCCGCGCGTGCTTTCAGATAGATCTACCTGGAAAGAGGTTTCAGAGGGCAATAGGATAAAATTGATAGAAAGAATTAATGAAAAGGATATAACTTCTAGCTTCTCTGTTACAAATAATTTAAAAGAGGCAGTAACAAAAGAAAGAGAGATGATTCTCTCTGCGTTTACATATAGGCTAAATAACAGTCTTTCCAATAAAGAGCAGCAAGAGCTGATAAGAAGAATTCCAAAAGAAGGAGATATTTCTTTAGGCAAGCTGATAGAAGAAACAGGCATAGAAAGCACTCTAAGGCAGGATAAATTTAGTAAGAGCAGTTTAGAGGTTTTAAAGGAGTTGAGTGTTTCTCAAAAAGAGATAAGTGATGTTATAGATAGGATGCAGGTATTTAATAAGGTAAGAGAGATTGTGCAAAAGCAAAGAACTATAAACAGCAAAAACTATATAGAGCCAGTATTAAATGAACTCAACAAAAAGCTCACATTTGCCGATATAGCAGGCTCAAAAGTCGATGCCCGCTCATTCCTAGATAATCTAACAGAGTTTATATCTTCAGTGGATAGGAATTTATCCCATACACCTGATTTTAAGAAACAAGAGTTTAAAGATAATTTTATTAAATTCTTATTTGAAAAGAATGGGAATCCACCAATAGAAGGTGAAAAATGGATTCAGCAAATAGACCAGATGCGCAGTGACGTCAAAATAGATTCGCTTGGGGTTGGAGAGCGAGAGACCCTGGCGAAACAATTCATGAATTTAATCCACACAAAAGATTTGATATTAAAGAATCCGGAGTTTAATTCTCTCACCGCAGTTTCAGAGTTCCAGTCTTTGCATGATGATATAAAGACCTTGAGCGAGAGAGTAGGGAAATTAAGCAGTGATATTGAAAAACATAAAGATGGTTCATTTGAAAGAAATCTTGCTGAAAAAGACAAAGATATAGCACAACTTAAATTGGATTATATTTTAGGCGTAAAAGATACTAATGGAAGGGATTTGGTTAAGGAATTGGATAAAAAGTATTCACAAAGAGAGGCCTTGCTTGCAAAGTCTGAATTTAAAGATGCAGAAAGTCAAGAAACCAATATTATTGGTGAATACTATAAACCATCGCCAATGATATTAACCCGCATTAAAAATAAAGTAATGAGTAATAGTGATGTTGTTGGTGAAGTTAAGAATGCAAGAGAAGCATTTATTAAGGGTGAACAAGGTGGCTGGGAAAGATATCAAGATGCTGTGTATCTGGCAAACGAGAGAATTCACAAGGCATTGAATAAAACACAGTTTAGAGATGT
>JBFZAD010000109.1:0-16974 GCA_041309125.1 Candidatus Omnitrophota bacterium | reverse complement strand
TCATGAAAGCTCCCAGTAATGAATCGGTACGATTAGAACTAAATCCAGGTGATTTAGTTAAGGTTGAGTATACAGAGAAGAGTGGAAAGCGGCATGCGCGTTCCATTACGCTGTTTGAATCATCTGCGGATACTACGAGCACAACCACAACAACGACAACAAGTACAACTGTAACACGGTAAAGGTTAACACAAAAAGGAAGAAACAAGCATGGAAAATAATACTTTAGGATATTGGGTGTGGTTTCTCTTTATCGGTGGTGTAATCGGGTGGTTGGTAGGACTGGTAATCAGAGATCGGGGGTTTGGGATTATCGCAGACATTGCGATCGGGATCTTGGGAGCTATACTTGGCGTATGGATGACCAGAGTGATTGTACAATCTACTGGTAGTTTGGTTGGTGCATTTCTGCTTGTATTTGTAGATGCTGTAGTTTTAATGGGCCTGATGCGCTTGGTCGTAAGGCAAGTGGCAGCATAGGTGAAGGTTGTGTTTAAATAACCTTTTCACAAAAAATTAAGAAACAAAGAAGGGAGAATAAAATGAAAAGATTTTCTTTATTATTGCTCGCAGTGTTATTTTTAATGATCTCGGCTTTAGGATGTAACGCATTGAGAGGCGCGGGAAAGGATATATCGGATTCAGGTCAACATATTGAGAATATCGGTAAATAAATCGTAGAGAAAGGAGGGTAAAGCTATGTCTTTAATATCATTAATGGTGGCTTTAATTATTGCCGGGGTAGTTCTATGGTTGGTTAATGCCTATATACCCATGGATGGCAAAATCAAGACGATTCTAAATATCGTAGTGGTTATTGTTGTCTGCGTTTGGTTGTTGCAGCAATTTGGCGTATTAGGTAGCATGAACCAGATAAGTATTAGATAATATGATCCTAAGTTTCCTTTTGGGAAACGGGGGGAGTTTCTTGGCAGAATTGAGATGTAATGGGTTGTTGAGAAACTTCCCAAGGAAAGACATATTAAAAATACTGGTAAATAAATTTTTAAAAAGCAGATAATGGATAAGGGAGATTAGTATGCAAATTCAGTCAAATAAACTAAAATTTGAGTTTAAAAGAAATATTTGTATAGGTCTTGCCTTATTTCTTTTTGTTGTTATAGGTGCAGGGTGTGCTACTTCTACACCACCACAGCAACAGGGATCGCATATTAAAATTCAAAGCGGTCAAAGTAGCGCAGAAGTGTCTTGGCCTAAATAAAGCCTGCCTACTAGTAGGCAGGGAGGTTCAAGCTGAAGTCGTAAGGCATCATCCTGAGAAATTAAAGAATGAAGAATAAAAAGTACATATTTTTCTCTTGACATCTTTTTAATTTTTGGTAATATAGATATACAATTTAGTTTAAATAGCGCGACTGGCGGTAGACATGGGAGACCATGCGGGAGCGCGAAAAGAGAAAATCGAACGCCTGGGTTTTAAAACCTGGGTGTTTTTCTTTTTTTAAGGGAGGGTGAGAGTATGTTTATGCGAGGAAGATGGGATAAAACAATTGACGTTAGGGATTTTATCAATAGAAATTTTAAGCCATATGATGGCGATGAATCATTTTTATGCGGGCCTACCTTAAGAACAAAAAAACTATGGAATAAGTGCCTTAAGCTTTTTGAGAAGGAGCATGGAAATGGCGGCGTGTATGATATTGATGTATCAACTGTTTCAACTATCACAAGCCATAAGCCTGGGTTTATAGATGAGAAATTGGAGATTATTAAAGGATTACAGACCGATGAGCCTCTTAAGAGGGCAATAAAACCTTTAGGTGGAATACGCATAGTAGAGAAGGCCTGTAAGGACTATGGGTATGAATTAGATAATAAAGTAAAAGAAATATATTTAAAATATCGAAAAACCCATAATGACGGCGTGTTTGATTCTTATACCGCCGATATATTAAGAGCCCGTGGTTCAGGCCTTATTACGGGCTTGCCTGATAATTATTCAAGAGGAAGAATTATAGGCGATTATAGGAGAGTTGCCCTCTATGGAATAGAGAAGCTTATTAAGGCAAAAAAACACGATAAAGAGCTGTTTGAGGAATATTCATCCCAGGATGCTGTGCAATTAAGAGAGGAAATAGCCGATCAAATAGGCGCTTTAGAAGATATTTTAGAATTGGGTAAATCTTATGGTAGCGATCTAAATAGGCCTGCAGAAAATGCGAAAGAAGCTATACAATGGGTTTATCTGGCATATCTAGCTGCGGTAAAGGAGCAGGATGGAGCTGCCATGAGCTTAGGAAGCGTGAGTAATTTTTTTGATGTTTATATTGAAAGAGATATTGAGTTTGGGTTATTGACCGAAGAAAAGGCTCAAGAGTTAATAGATGATTTTGTTATTAAGCTGCGCATGGTACGTCACTTGAGGCCAAAATCATATTCTGATATATTTGCAGGCGATCCGGTATGGATCACAGAGAGCATTGCCGGTGTTGGTATAGACGGCAGGCATAAGGTCACAAAGACTTCTTACAGGTTCTTACAGACTTTATATAACTTGGGACCTGCACCTGAACCAAACCTTACAGTTTTATGGTCTTCGAGGCTGCCTGATAATTTTAAGAGATTTTGCGCTAAGGTGTCTATTGCTACGAGTTCCATTCAGTATGAGAATGATGACCTCATGCGTTTGATTGGAGGAGATGATTACAGCATATCTTGTTGTGTATCTTTGTTAAAAAACGGAAGCGAGATGCAATATTTTGGAGCCAGGTGTAATCTTGCTAAGGTGTTGTTGTATGCGCTGAATGAGGGCAGGGATGAGATCACCGGAGAAAAGGTTGTTCCTGGGATAGCCCCCTTAAGCTCGGATATATTGGATCACGATGAAGTAAAACAGCGTTTTATGCAGGTGTTGCGATGGACAATCAAGACATATGTTCAAGCCCTTAATATAATACATGCCTCGCATGATAAATATTATTATGAAAGATCGCAGATGGCATTACTGGATACTGAGCTCACGCGTTATATGGCATTCGGCATTGCAGGCCTGTCGGTTGTAGCCGATTCTTTGAGTGCTATTCGTTATGCTAAGGTAAGGGCCATGCGCAATGATAAAGGCCTTACAACGGATTTTAAAATTACCGGAGATTTTTATGCCTTTGGCAATGATGATGACAGGGTGGATGGCAGGGCAGTTGATCTGGTGAATACATTTCTTGCTGAACTAAAAAAATATAAGTTTTACAGGGATTCTCTTCCTGCGGTTTCAGTTCTGACTATTACTTCGAATGTGATGTATGGTAAAAAAACTGGTGCTACTCCTGATGGTAGAAAAAAGGGTGAGCCCTTTGCTCCGGGTGCAAACCCAATGCACGGCAGAGACAAAAATGGGGTTATAGCCTCTTTGAACTCTGTTGCAAACATTCCATATTCTGAATGCAGGGATGGCATCTCGAACACATTTACTACTGTGCCGGATACATTGGGCAAGTCCAGAGACGAGCAGATATCTAACCTTGCGGCCTTACTGGAGGGCTACTTTATTAAAGGGGCCCAGCATCTGAATATCAATGTAGTTTCAAAGGGGATGCTTAAAGATGCAATGCGCCATCCGCATAAATACCCGCAGCTTACTATTCGCGTATCAGGATATGCAGTTCATTTTAACAAATTATTGCCAGATCAGCAGAAAGAAGTCCTGGCAAGGACATTTCATGAAAGCATGTAACAGAAAATCTTATATCGGAAGGGTTCATTCAATAGAAAGTTTCGCGACACAAGATGGACCCGGGATACGTTTTCTTGTCTTTTTGCAGGGTTGCCTGGCAAGATGTCTATATTGCCAGAATCCGGATACCTGGGATTTGAAGGCTGGATTTGATATGAGCGCAAAAGAAGTGTTTAAGAAGATAGAACGTTGTAAGCCATATATAAAAGCATCCAATGGAGGTATTACGGTTTCAGGAGGCGAACCGCTTTTGCAGATGGAGTTTCTTGTAGAGTTATTCAGGTTCTGCAAAATGAATGATATTCATACTGCGGTGGATACAAGTGCCTTTTATAATAATCATAATAGGCAGTTATTAGAGAAGCTTATTTTGTTTACAGACCTTTTTATCATTGATATAAAGGCTTCGAATGGGACATTGCATGAAAAGATAGCATCAAGGCCGCTAGAAGATGTAATTAATTTTCTAAACATCCTGGAATCAAAGAAAAAACTTTATTGGTTGAGGTATGTTCTTGTGCCAGAATTGAATGATTCAAAAAAAGATTTACAGGCATTAAAGAAAATTCTTACAGGTCTTAACTATTGCGAGAAATTTGAGTTTCTTCCATATCATACCCTGGGCAAACACAAATGGGGATATATGAAACTCAAGTATCCGTTGCGCGATATACCTGCGGCAAGTCCGCAACACATCAAAAGAGCGCAACTTCTATTAAATAAAAGAAATTATGCTTAAAAAAATAGATTATAAGGCAGATTTAAATCCTGCGCAGCTTGAGGCTGTGCAGTCAATGAATGGGCAGTTTTTGGTTATCGCAGGTGCAGGTAGCGGCAAGACCCGCGTATTGGTATATCGCGTTGCCTATCTTGTAGAACAAGGCATTAAGCCCGATGAAATACTTCTCTTGACCTTTACACGCAAGGCCGCAGAAGAAATGCTTAGGCGCTCATCGCTGCTTTTAGATGACAGATGCCGGAAGGTTGCAGGAGGGACATTTCATTCCTTTGCCAACGGCGTTTTGAGAAAATATGCCAAGGTCTTGGGCTTGTCTAATAATTTTACTATTCTGGACCGCCCTGATTCAGAGGATGCGATAAATCTAATCCGCACCCAATTAGGATTCAATAAGATGGACAAGCGTTTTCCGCGAAAAAGGGCAATTGCAGAGATAATCTCAATCGGCGTGAATAAATCAGAGAAGATCCATGATGTCCTTTACGATGAGTATCCTCAATTTATTGAGTGGTCCGATGAAATTAATAAGATAAACGAGGAATACAGGAAATATAAATATTCCAAATCATTGCTTGATTACGATGATTTGTTAGTTTATCTTAAGGACTTGCTTGAGAAAAATGAAAATGTGCGCTTTACCCTGGCTAATAAGTACAAGTACATCATGGTGGATGAGTACCAGGATACCAATAAGCTACAGGCCCATATTGTTTGTCTGTTATCTTCTGAACACAGAAATATCATGGTTGTAGGCGATGATTCCCAGAGCATCTATTCTTTTAGAGGGGCAAATTTCAAGAACATAATGGATTTCCCCAAGATTTTTAAGGATGCCAAGATTATCACCTTGGAAGAAAATTACCGCTCTACGCAGCCGATTTTGAATATGACCAATGAGGTAATCAGATTTGCAAAGGAAAAGTATGAAAAGAATCTTTTTACCAGAAAGCAGGGTGTAAATCTGCCGGTCTTTATCGATGCAAGAGATGAGAATAGCCAGTCCAAATTTATAGTACAGAAGATATTGGAATTAAGAGAGGAGGGTGTTGAGTTGGCAGATATGGCCGTGCTTTTTCGCTCCGGCTGGCATTCCAATGATTTAGAGGTGGAGCTTGCAAATCGTAATATCCCTTTTGTAAAATATGGCGGACAGAAATTTGTCGAAGCTGCGCACATTAAGGATTGTATAGCTATATTGCGCATCGTGCATAATCGTGCAGACCACATAAGCTGGTATAGGATGCTTTTATTGCTAAAAGGCGTGGGCCCGAAAACTGCCGAACGCATAATTCAACAGATGGCAGAAAATAATGCAGATATTGACATAGAAGAAAAACTTCTTAAGAAAATCTCTGGCCTAGCAGCGTTTTTAGAATTACTAAAAAAAGTTGATAAAGAAGAGCTTCTGCCTGCTGATATCATACATCTTTTCTTAAAGTATTATCAGCCGCTTCTTAAAGAAAAATATGATGATTTTAATAAGCGGCTAAACGATTTTGATTCTTTGGAGCGAATTGCCTCAAGGTATAAATCTCTTGAGCAGTTTCTTTCGGATATGGCGCTTGAGCCACCTGAAAGGAATATAGTGGAGGCAGCAAGTAGAGATAAAGATGATTCCACTCTGACCTTATCTACCATTCATTCTGCAAAGGGCCTGGAGTGGAACAGCGTATTCTTGATTTATGTGGCAGAAGGCCATCTGCCTTCGTATTTATCTTTGGAAAATGAGGACTCTATTGAAGAGGAGCGCCGCCTGTTTTACGTTGCCTTAACTCGCGCAAAGGAGAATCTATTTTTGCTAAAGCCCCACATCGACCGTTCTGCCCGGAGTTATTTTAGCGAGTCAGCAACGGTGTTTACGAAAATCTCGCGTTTTCTGGAGGAAGGAAGTATTTTGGACAAATTAGTGGAGAGAGAAGGCAGCGATGTCGATGATTTAGATGACATTTCTTTAGAGGAAATCACAGGAGAGCGTCCAAGGCCTGACCAGGATTTTCTGGACATGCTTAAAGACTACTTCAGCCCATAAATGTAAAAAGCAAAAAGGCACAAATTCCGCAGATTTAGTTTTTAGGATAAAGATTCCCGTAGAAAATAATAATTGAGAAAAACTATACCACTTTATAGCTACTTGCGTTATAATACATAATAGGTACTACAATCATCCATTATTAGGCTAAAAAATATCTATTATGAGTATGACAAGAAAGTCATATGCCCTCCTTAGTAAAGAAATCCTGATATATCTTGTCTTAAGTGTGTGCTCCATATTGGTATTGGTTAAGTATGTCAATATCACTCCCAAGGTAGAAGAAGATTTCTTTTTCTCTAGCAGCGATCCTCGGTTACAACAAGAAAAACACTTATCTAAATTGTTTAAGCGCAGAGATGCCCAGTTAATAATTTGTGTACTAGGGGATATTAAATCTGCCGGCTACGTGGAAAAGATAAAAGATTTAAGTCAAAATATAAAATCTGTAGCCGGGGTAATAGGCGTGGTGAGTATTACCAATGGCCCGAATAATGTCTACGATTCATTAAATAGCCCGTTCTGGAGGCGCCTATTGATATCTGAGGATAAAGAGGCGACAAATATCATCGTTATTTTGGAGGCCAATAAATACGAAAATGCCATAGTCCCCATAGAGCAGATTGCTAGAGAAGCAGAGGATGAAGATTTCACCGTACTAATTTCTGGGATACCCTACATCATCAAATTAATTCAACGGCAGTTGGTCAAAGATTTAAACACATTTACTTTGCTTGCTATAGTAATCTTTAGCTTGGTCGTACTTTATATTTTTCGGTCTTGGATAATTCTTTTAGGAACACTGGTTTGTTGTTTAGGCGCCACCATATGGACGCTGATGGTTGCTAATCTGCTGCATATTCAGATAGGCCTCTTGACAGCTAATTTAGCCACGGTGGTCTTTGTTCTTACCGTATCACCCATTGTTTTTTTAACCTATAACTGGCAACACTTACCAAGCCTTACGTTTGATGCAGGCAGAGTCGCACAGGCCTTGCGATATACGATTGTCTCATCTTTTTGGAGCATGGCTACAACGCTTCTGGGTTTTTTAAGTTTATTTATGGTACCTGCAAAGCCCTTACGGGAATTGGGTATATCTGGGGCAATCGGCACACTCATTGCTTTTGGTGCTGCCTACATAATCTATCCAGCATTTTTAAGAAGACTGCCGCAACCAAAGGAACAATCAGGCTTTATTGAAGAGAAGGAACGCACTGTTTACTTTAAGCTTAATAAGAGAAAGAATCTCCTGCCGCTTTTGCTTATTGGTGTTGGAATTCTTGTTTCACCGGGTGTTCGCACACTCGATAAGGATCCATCCCTGCTTTCTTATTTTAGAAAAAATGGTGAGATTGCAAAAGGGATCAGATATATTGATACTAACGGAGGTAGCAATCCCCTTATAATAGTTGTGCGTTCTAAGACAGGGGAGAGATTGAACACAAAAATAGCCTATGAACAGCTCTGGTATCTACAAGCTGCATTAGAAGACCATGAGGCTGTAGGAGCTGTTGTCTCATTGCCTGTTTTGATGGCACAGGCCAGACGTTCACCGTTCTCATTTTTTCTGCAATGGGAATGGTTGTTACGGATTATGGAGAACCCCCGATACGGTGAGATTTCAAAGAGTTTTGTTTCCGGCGATAGGAAAAGCGGTTTATTCTTACTGCGCATGAAAGAACATGGCCGTCGCGATACGCGTTTGAATATCATAAGCCAGTTAGAGAAGATTGTAGAAGAAAAAGGGTTTATTCTGGGAATAACAGGTGGGACATATCTACTTCAAGGGTATATGTCAAAACAAGTCATGTCCAGCCTGATCTATGGCCTTGCAAATTTATTGCTGATTTTTTTCTTTATCGATTGGATTGCATCTGGTTCCCTAGAGGTTGGATGTGCCATGACCTTGAGTTTTTCATTTATTCCTTTAGCGGTATTGGGGCTAATAGGGATGCTTAAGATTCCTCTTGATATAGTTAGCGCTCCGGCAATCAATGTTGCCATAGGTATGGGGATAGATTCAGCCCTTCATACAGTACGATACTATAGATGGATTAAAAAAAATAAGAAGTCACAGCAAGAGAATTGGGAGGAGGCAAAAAGGTATATGTGGAATCCGGTTGTAAATGCTATGCTGGTTATTATGCTTGGCTTTTCAATATTTCTTTTCTCGCAATTTCCTCCCACGCAAAGGTTCGGGGCTACAATAATCTGTGGGGCCTTTCTCTCCGTTTTTGCTTCAATTTTTTTGATGCCATGGCTTGTTAAAATTCATGATAAGATTGACCAAGATTGGGTCGCGTGAAGAAGAAGTTTTTGCAAAAGAAAGGAGGTAAAAAAAATGGCTATTTTTTTTATGTATGGGAAGTATACAAAAGAGGCATTGTCAGGAATATCGGCCGACAGGACCAAGAAGGCGTCTGAATTGATAACGAATGCTGGCGGTAAGTTAATTTCGGCGTACGCGCTTCTTGGGAAATATGACATCGTAGTTATTACGGATTTTCCAGGAGTTAAGGAGGTAATGAAGGCTTCAATTGCATTAAATAAGGTGACAAATATCTCTTTCACAAGCTTTCCTGCTATTACCATAGAAGAGTTTGATAAGATTAAGCCATAGCACAACAAGCGTATTCTATTTCATTATGTCTTGGTATCTCTACATAGTTAAATGCAAAGACGACTCCCTTTATACAGGTATTACTACTGATATCACCCGTCGTCTGAAAGAGCACAATACTAAAAAGGGTGCCTTTTACACGAAGAATAAGACTCCGGTTGTGCTTGTACATCAAGAAAATATGGCTAATCAATCAGAGGCTCGCAGGCGCGAATCACAAATTAAGCATCTGACCCGCAAGGAAAAGCTGAAATTGATTGCTGGGGACTAAGGTTAGATTTAACTTAATGTGTTTTTGCTGGTAAGCTAAGTTTGCTACAAGTTGTGTTGCCGATACGATAAGTTATAATTGTTTTGACAAGTCTGCTTAAAGTGGTATAATAATAACAGAGTATAAAAAGATTAGAAAATCATAGGCCGTCAAGGGTGAGAGTACTAACCTTTGCGGCTTTTTTATTTCTGTATTTATAGGTAATGTGCTATCCGTATTATTAACATAGTACCTGAAGGGATTGGCTATGCTTAAAGTAAAGACCTCACACAAGGGCAGGAAGTGCAAGCTTCTGCACTGTAAGAATATCCTGAGCATTTATAACCATGAGGAGTACTGCCATATACACCTCGGCCGGTTTGCGCATGAGATTAAGCCTAAAATTTATAAATGAATACAATGTCTGAAAAAGCAGATTAAGATGCACGGCTTGCTAAAATAGATATTTAACCTTAAGTTGTAACTTGCAATTTTATCCGGCCTAAACACATCGAGAAACCAAGATGAACAACTGCATGAGATGTGGAGATAAATTGCAACATAATTATTTAGTTACGATTTTTGCTATGATAAAGGAAAAAAGGGAGAGAATGATAGTTTGTTTCAAATGCAGGGATATTTTAAAGAAGGTAGAACCAAAAGTATAGCAAATTTGCGTTATTAATATAATATTAAGGTTAATAATAATAAGATAAGAAGTATGAAAATAATTAATAAATTTTAAGACTAACTTTTTTGTTTAGTTGTAGGGCTGGACATCGCGTTCAGTCCTTTTTGTTTATTCGGGCATTGTGCATAATCGCCTAAAATTTCCTTGATAACTAAACAATTTAAAGTTATAATAAGCAAGCAAATAAAGAAAAATTTGATTTTAATTAACCTTGTCACTAAAGGAGGCTAAGATGAATAAGGTTATAGTAACTGCAGTATTTTTGTTTATGCTTATTGGGTGCACAAAGGTAGAAAATCAAGCGCAAAAGAATGCGCCTGTAACTCCTGCGCAAGAGGTTAAGCAGGTTGAGGTTGTTCAGCCAGCAGCCCCTGCGGAAGTTGTTCAAAAGGTCGAAGATGTCAAAGGTGAGGTTCAGGAAAAGGTAGATGTTGCAGCTGAAGTAACTACAGATGTCCAGCAGGCAGATACGCAAGCCCTGTCACAAGCCGATGTTGTGAAAGAAATAGAAGAGCAGGTTAACGAGGTAGCACAGCAGGTACAAGAAGAGGCCCAGCAGGTTGTAGGGCAGGTTAAGGAGTTGGCTAAGCCAGATAAAAAGGGAGAAGAAATTATAGCAAGCAATAGCTGGGGTTATTCGGTGTTTGATCCGCAAACCGGAATAGTAGAATTCTATACAACTACAGGCATACTGCTTGGAAGTAAAAAGAGATAATTAAAGAGTTATCAATATAGAGGTTTTCTTAGGATGGCAACTATAATTGCTTATATCCAAAGATTCTCATTCAGATTTGTTAATTTTTTATTTGGTAAGACCACTATCTTTATTATCATCTTTGGATGGTATTTGGTTATTACCGGATTGTTTTTTCTTATTAAACCTGGCAAGGCCAGAGCAAAGCTTGTAAGTTCAGGGTTTGGCATTGTGAAATTAAACATCCTGCTTATTTGTTTCTTTCTTTGGGGTGTTCTTATCAAGTTATCTCAAACACTATCAGGAGCTGTCCAAACTCTAGTCTCCCTGGGAGGGCTGGTTGGATTATTCATATTCTTCTTCTGGGCACGTTCTGCTACTAAGAAAAAGCTAATCGCATTGGCAGGCCGCTTGACCGAAAATACCCTTAAAATATTTGCCTGGTCTCAGGTTGTAGTGGGAGGCCTTATGGTTTACTTCCAGCGCAGATTGTGGTGATAAAAAAGGAAGAAGGCTTAAAATAGTATCTTTCTAATTGCCTAGTTATGGAGGTGTTGTATGAGGTTTGTAAAAATTATACTTATGCTTGTTGTTGTAGTGATAGCTGTGGCAATTGTGGCAGGTATTATTTTTGTTAAGACATTTGACATAAACCGTTTTAAGCCGCAGATAATAAGTGAGGTTGGCAAGGCCTTAAATCGCGAGGTTGACTTTGAAAGGGCAGGCCTTGGTTTTTCATTGAGACAGGGCATTAGCTTGAAGATAGCTAACCTTTCAGTTTCAGATGATCCTGTTTTTGGAAAAGATAATTTTTTCGCTGTTAAAAATGTCTCTTTGGCTGTTAACTTGTTGAAGTTAGTATTTGATAAAGAGGTCAATGTCCCCAATGTCCTGATTGATTCACCACGCATAACGATAATCCGCAAAAAGGATGGCTCTATTAATGCTTCGACCATAGCGCAATCTAGTAGGGCACAAAAGCCTGAAGCAGTCACGGCCGCAGTTGCATTGCCCGCGATTCTTTTGTCGTCTATAAAAGGTAATAATGGCGTATTGACCTTTGTTGACCAGACTTTCCAACCACCCCTGAATGTAGATATCTCTGAATTGAGTTTTTCATTAAGTGATGTTTCCCTGACTAGGCCTTTTCCTTTTGTAGCTGAAGGTTCGGTTTTGAGCGCAAAGAAGAATGTGAAATTAGAGGGTAATGCACAGATTAATCTTAAGACCGGTGAAGTTATAATATCAGAACTCAAAGGCACAACACAGCTGGCAGACATACTACTTGAAAAGATACCAGTTGCCTTTCCTATGATTAAGACAGCTGTTTTGCCGGTGAGTGTGGATGGCAGATTGGATCTTTTGATTAATAATCTAACTGCAGTTGCCGGAGGGCTTACTACCATAGCAGGAGAAGTTTCTTTATCTAGTGGTTCTTTAAAGCTCAAAGAGATGTCTTTACCAATCAAGGATGGAAATATACATATGAATATAACAGAAAAAGATCTTATAATAGATAAAGCATCTTTTTCTGTTGGCCAGGGAATAATCAATGCCTCTGGCAGCGTTAAAGATTATTTATTAAGGCAGGAATATAATATAGAAGGCGATGCAAAGAATCTATTGATTCAGGATCTTATTGCGCAGGATAAATCTCCTGTCAAGGCAGAAGGGTTGGTTTCAGGTAAAATAAAACTCAATGGCCAGGGATTTAGCCCCGAGGCATTAAAATCTGCATTATCAGCAGATGCCCTACTATCCGTTATACAGGCAAGGCTTAAAGATATAAATGTATTGCGTACAGTCCTGGATAAGATTTCAGTGATTCCTGGCCTAGCTCAAAGAGTTGAGGAAGGTTTATCCCAACGCTATAAAGAAAAATTGACGCAGAAAGATACGGCGATATCCGATATCAGCTTACCCGTAAGTCTTAAAAATGGCAATATTACTGTTGATAATATTTCTCTGGGTGCCGATGAGTTCTTATTTAATGGCAGCGGACAGGCAGGCCTTGATAGCAGTTATTCAATAGAAGGATTATTTCTGATTCCGCAAGAGCTTTCAGCAAGTATGGGAATGCAGGTTTCTGAATTGCAGTATCTTTTTAATAATGATAAACAGATCAGTATTCCTTTAAAAATTTCAGGCAAAGCCGGTGAGCCTAAATTTAGCGTAGATGCAGAATATATAGCCGAGAAACTTCTAAAGGATCAGCTAAAGCAACAGATCTTTAAGGCGCTTGACAAGGCTCTTGGCACAGAAGAACAAACGCCGACTGAGACACAGCAGAATACGCCTGCTACTCAAGAAAATATTCAGCAGCCTGATGCCAAGAAGCCTACGACGGAAGATATAGTAACCGATGTGCTGGATAGTATTTTTAAAAAATAGATGGATATATTAAGTTCTGTTGGGACATTATTGGGTAGTTCTTGGGCATCTGGGGTGAATCTTTATATGACCATTGCAGGTTTAGGCATTGCCCAGCGTATGCACTGGATAAATCTGCCTGGGAATATGGATGTACTAGCCAATCCTTTAATTATAATAGTTGCTGTGGTAATGTATGCAGTTGAATTTGTTGCTGACAAGGTTCCATTCTTTGATTCTTTGTGGGATAGCGTTCATACCTTTATCCGTCCGGTAGGAGGAACTATTCTTGGGTATATGGCATCAGCTAATATGGGGCCTGCTGCGCAGATACCGGTTGCCCTTTTAACGGGTGCAGTATCTTTAGAATCTCACCTTACAAAAGCCACCTCGCGTGTGGCGATCAATAGCACTACTCCTCCAGGGACAAATTCAGTAGCCAGCGTTGCTGAAGATGCGTCTGTGTTTGGGATTTTGTATCTAATCATAAAACATCCAATCATTGCCTCAATCGTAATTATTCTAGTTATTGCCCTGTCAGTATGGTTTCTAATAAAGATGTTCAAATTCTTAAAAAAGGTCTTAAGATTCCTCTTCAAGTCTGGAGAAAATTCTTCTTTAGCCAACAGCAAATTAAAATCAAATTAAGTGTTGCCATATTTAATATTAAATATTTTATAACGGAGGTTTAATATGGTTAAGTCTGTTTTTGTTTTTATTATCGTAGGATTATTTGCTATTATTTTTTTAGGCTGTGGTAAGAAAGAAGGGGATGAGCCAACAAAGTATATGTCACAGGATGGGTTAGAAAAACTTACCAGAGAGGCAGCCAAAAAGCCAAGTACAGCTGCAACAACCGCTTCTAATAATACCGGATTTGTCTCAGCCAAAAATATAACTCCGCAAAACACTACGGCAAAAGATATAGATGGCGTTATAAGGCCGGTCCTTAAAAAGTTATTTTCTGATGCTAGGGTTATTTCTGCCACTGGTCCAGAAGCACCTCAAAGAGACGGTGAAGTCGTAGAGGATAGGATTGTTTATGTGGTAAAACGCCTTTTAGTTGATAGCGATGCAGATAGTCTTCATAGTGCACTACGCGCTGCTGGTTTTGGCACAAGCCCACGCCTGGGCAGTAAACCCACGCATGCTAGAACAAAGGTATTAATGTCATTATTTGAGACAACTTCGCAGAGGTCATATTCTTTTGTTATAATTGTTGATACAGCAAAGCAAAGGATTGAAGTAGAGTCATATAGGCTTGGTTCAAAATACGACCGTCTGATGTAAAAAAGGAGGAGGAGATGCTTTTTAGGATGAAATGTTTTTATGTTTTTGTTCTAGGCTTAATTTTTATTAGTTTTATTCTTTCTGATGCGTCAGCAACAGAAGTTACGCATGAGTATGGGCCTATAAATTGGAGTTTTCAGGGTAAACCCGTTCCTGAAACTCACTGGTCGCCATGGCTTCCTCCTGCTCAGGTAGGATTCCGTGCAAAACTTGGATTTTTAATATCAGATGGTACCATAACCATCAAGACTCCTATAAAGCTCACCTTCCGTTATGACCCTGATGCTGCTCGCTCTGGTGAGGATTTCTTAATCGGGGTTAAAGCAGAGCCAGCTGCAGCAGATTACAACACCTTTCAGTCTGCTTTTGGTATATCTTTTCCAAATAAATTGCAGGTTGGATTTGCCGGTGTGTCAGGGGTGCCTATTGATCTGCCCTGGTTTGACCTGCCGCTGGATTTTTGGGAGTTGGTGGCCAAGGTTCCTAAAGTAGGTGACAGCATTGCAAGCGCTGTGAGTAATATCGGAGTTAATACCTTAACAGAAGATGCCCTACCTTTAGGTAAAATTGAATCATATCATAATGAGCGAGATCTTATCACTATCGAGCTTTCAAAATATAAAATAGAGGACCTTGCACCCAATGTATTAGGTAAGATACCCGAGAATGTGCGAACCAATGCAGTGCGCCTTATTAAACTTGCAAATGCCTGTTCTGATTCAGAGGCCATTGAAAAGCTACAGGATTATGTAGAAAAGGCCCTCTCGGTATTATATGATGCTCCGACATTGACATTAAGAGGAGACCCTTATTTTAAGTTGGAAGGAATACGATTACGCGTAAATGTGCGAGTTCATATTCCAGGAGGAAAGGGCAGCGGCCTGTACACTTTATATTTTGACAAGATGAATCAGTTTCAGACGATAAACTTCCGCGATATTACCCCTTTTATTTCTCCGGGAGACAATCTTAATATTTCAGTTCAGGATATAGCCTACGAATTTAGATTGATACAGGGCCTTACTGCACAGATGCAAGTTTCAGTGGTGCCACTTGACTTAGACAATGTAGAAAAAACAGTTACCTATACTTCTGCAGTGCTTGATACTTCCAGCGATCCTTTTAAGATTGAAGTTCCCATACGGCAATCAACTTCTTTGATGCAGAGCCTCCGCGCTAATCCAGGATGTAGTTCAGTCTCTGTCAATTGTGCAAGCCCTTCAGTTCCACTTAAAGCAACGGTGAAGGCATTCGACGGCAATACACTTGCCGCTACAGTGATAGAAAGCACCCATAAAACTGCTCACAATGTAATTGTGCCCAATCTACAGCAGGGAAAGTCATATCGCTTTACAGTTGATTGTGTCAACCAGAATGGAGAGGGAATTCCTACAAAAGAGATTAATGCTACTACCTTTGGGGGTGCTTGCCCTGAACGCGTTGAAAGAACCACCTGCAATACACTCACCTTAAGTAATCCCAATGCCGTAGCTGGTCCTGACTATGTAGATTTTTCATGGAATACCAATCAACTTGCTTCTACTGAAGTGATGTTTTCTCCTTCGCCAGACCTCTCACTGAATTATGTCATGGCAGTAAAAAAAGTAGGAGATGTTGTTACTCAAGGTTGGGTGACTCGTGAGGGGCCTCGCCAATTTGAGACCAACCATGGATTAAGGCTTACAGGCTTAGAGCCCAATACTAAGTATTATTACAATCTGCGCTCCTGGACATTTATAAATAATGACGAGACTAATAATCCGCAGGACAGCGTAGGTTATACCGGTAATATTACTACGCTTCAGGGAGTCCCGCCTCCAACAATAAAAATAAGTGTGCGTTCACCTTCTGAAGGAAACAAGCTTGTACCGGAAATGCCCGTAATCTTGACAAAGAATACAGATTTTGATTTTAGTTTATCGGTAAGTAGCGGATCTAGTGGTGTCAGCAATGATATTATACTTGATAGAGGTACTACATATACATTGCAGACATTGGCAACTGCCTGCTACCAACCAGGCACAGCCGAGGTAGTTGTTTCTAGTACTGCACAAGGTACCTTGCCCGAGGCCATTATCAATGTTGATAAGGTACCTGCGCGCCCAGGGTATGTTTTACTAGATGAAAATCATGGTATTGCCGGCGCAACTGTTTCAGGCAAGAATTCCCAAGGTGCTCCTATCAGTGTGACTACGAATGCCAGTGGTTCATGGGTTATAAATTCAGGATTGAATCCAGGGTCTCACTTATTTAATATTTCCAAAGATGGCTACAGGTCGACGTCAGTTGGCATTAATGTAAATTCCTGCGGCCGTTTCATAGGTTCGCATGTTACAATGGTCAAGCGTGATTATACATTAAATATCTTGGTTAAGAATCAGGCAAATAAGGTAGTTAAGAATGCAGGTGTCCTTATTAAAGAAGGTGAGACAACTATTGCCCAGCTTACCACTGATATGCAGGGTAAGGCTTCAAAGTCAGGGACATTTAATGATGATAATGAGCATATCTTTACTATTATCGTTACTCCTGTACCTGGGCCAACGGAAAATATTTTACCTGGGCAGGATTTTGTTTCGATTACCAGCGCTTCAACG
>JBFZAD010000108.1:0-9431 GCA_041309125.1 Candidatus Omnitrophota bacterium | reverse complement strand
TATACCGTCTTTCTTTGTCATTTGTTATTCTTTGATAAATTTCTTGGCTTTTTTTAATATTAGTCCTTTAGTAAGCTGTAGGCTTTTTCTTACGGTACATCCGCTTGCGGTCCGATGGCCCCCACCTGCAAACATAGTTGCGAATTTACATACATCTACACTGCCTTTGGACCTCAGGCTTATGCGCACCTCATTACTAGAAACAGGCTTAAAGAGTATAACCATTTCTACATCTTTTATTGCCCTGGCAAAATCAAGAATATAATCTGACAGATCCTGCGAGTTCCTGCTTAATTTTGATGAATTTTTTTCAAGCACAAAGTAGACTATTCTACCGTTGGCATGGGTTTGCATAGTTTGTAAAGCAAGTATTATCTTTCTTGAATCAGGATAGGAAATGTTTCCATAGATGTTCTGGAAAATCTTATTAACCGGCAGATCCCAATCTAAAAGATCTGCTGCAACCTTATGAGAAAATGAAGTCGTGTTTGGATATTTAAAAGAGCCTGTATCTGAAACAATTGCTGAATAGAGAAGTAGGGCAATATCCTTATCTATTGGCTTATTCACTCTCTTGTAAAGCCTGTAGATAAGCTCCGAGCAGCTAGAGGCCTTTGTGTCAATCCAGTTTATCTTTGCGAATCTTGAGTTTCTTATATGGTGGTCGATATTAAATATTAGTTTGTCTTTGGGTATAATCTTTGACATTACCCCTAATCTTGACAACTCTGAACAGTCAACTGAAATTGCAGCATCATATTTATAAGATTTTATATACTTTGGAGACTTAACCATGTTTACATGAGGCAAAAAGTTATAATCAAAAGTAACGGGATCGCTATTACAGACAACAACCTCTTTATTCATAGAAATCAAAAGCATTGCCAGAGAAAGCTCAGATCCAAGCGCATCTGGTTCTGGATTAAGATGAGAAGTTATAAGAAACTTCTTATACTTTTTTATAGACCTGATAACCTTGGTAATCACTTATCATCTCCTTTTTTTAGCCTGTCGAGAGCCTCTTGTATCTCAATGCTATATTCGCTGGATTTGTCATAAATAAAAACTATTTCAGGAGTTAATCTAAGCTTTAGTCTTTGACCTATAAGCCTGCGTATAAAGCCATGGGCAGATTCCAGGGCCTCTTTGGCCTCTTTTTGATCCTTATCCTTGCCTAAGATGCTATAAAATATTCGCGCAAAGCGAAGGTCCTTTGTGATCTCAACACGAATTACCGTAATAAATCCTATTCTCGGATCCTTTATCTCTTCTTGCAGGATTTGAGAAACTTCCCTTCTCATCTGTTCGCATACTCTTTCAGGTCTACTCATCTGTTATTGGCTCCTATAATATTTATTAAATTTATTAAATAAACTCCATGTTGTAATCTATTAAATTGTTGCATAAAAATACAATTGCATATTAAGTAGCCCTATAATCATTTCTTAAGCAATTTCTTTAAAAATCCAAGCTCCTCTTCCTTAGAAGAAAATCTGTTTCTTAATTTAGCTTGCAATAATCTACTCAGTATATTCTTATATTGAGGGCTGGGTGTAATCCCCAGTTTTTTAAGATCACCTCCATTAATAAAAATTTTAACCCCGTTTACATTCTCTAAAAAATTAATTATGTTTTTTTTATAAGTAATATTATCAAATTTTGCCATAGACACAAGAATTACTTCATAGCTTAAATGCTCTAATGCCCTGTGTAGCCCGTGGGGATCACAAATTGTGTATAATTTCTTTGCTGCATTATAAGTAAACTTATTATAAGACAACAGTCTATTTGTTATACCCTTTCCAAAGGCAAAATCACTGGATATCTTAATAATATCTCTATATTTTAACCCGTCTAACATGACCATTAAATACATAAGCCAACTGTCAAGGCTTCTCTTTCTTGCATTTGAATTATTAAACCAGGAAATTGTTTTCTCTATTCTCTTAAGCAGTTTGAGCCTTCTTGCATTTAACTTAAGCCCGGGATATATAAAACCTAGGCCACTAGTTTTTTGTAACTCCTTAATATGGCTTATTGGACTGGCCTCCTTAAGCAATAGGATTAATTCATCCCTTAGTCTATGCTTGTGTACCCTGTCCAATAAATTTTCTTTAACGCCCCTTTCAATGAGTGACCTGGTATTTTTTTCAAAATCAAAGCCCAATCTTTGTTTAAAACGTATTGCCCTTAAGATACGCGTTGGGTCATCCTGAAAGCTTAAATCATGGAGTATTCTGATTTTTTTATTTTTTAAATCTTGCCTGCAATTAAAAAAATCAATTAGACTGCCATATTCACAATGATGTATTGCAATAGCCATAGCATTTATTGTAAAATCGCGCCTTGCCAAATCATCTCTTATCGTGCCAAACTCTACATCCGGCAATGCCCCTGATAATTTATAGGACTCTCTTCTCGCCGTTGCAATATCAATCTTTAAACCGTCTTTCTTGAAAATAGTTGCAGTGCCAAAACGTCTATGCTGCACTAGGCGCGCATCCAGCAAAGAAGCAAGCCTCTCTGAAAACATCAAACCATTGCCTTCAATGACAATGTCTAAATCTAAATTCTTGACCTCTAGAATAAGATCCCGAACAAATCCACCTACAAGATATGCATTAACACAAAACTCATCTGCTAACTTAGAAGATGTCTTTATGATATCTAAGGTATTCCTTGGCAATTTCCTAATCTGCGCAATCATAATTTTTTGAAATTTGACATTTTAGCATAATAAATTAAGGTCTTGGATGATACGTCTTATGAATCCCCTTCAATCTATCCTTGTTGATATGCGTATAAATTTGAGTAGTTGAAATATCCGCATGCCCTAACATCTCCTGGACTGCGCGAAGTCCTGCCCCATGCTCCAATAGATGCGTAGCAAAAGAATGCCTTAGGATATGAGGCTTAATTGTCTTTTTTATGCCGGCTCCCTTGGCATAAAATTTAATTATCTTCCATAGGCTCTGGCGGGATATTCTTTTTGCTGACCTGCTTAAAAAAACATTTGATGGCGATGAGCGTTTTGCGTATTTTTTGCGCCAGATATCTAAATATCTCTTTAAGGCAATTATTGCTTTTTTGCCTAATGGGACTATCCTTTCTTTGTTGCCTTTGCCGCGACATCGCAGGAATCCAACATCTAAATTAAGGTCTTCTAATCTTAGATCGGCAACTTCTGATACCCTCATTCCGGTTGCATACATAACCTCGAGTATCGCCTTATCTCTTACCCCCTTCTTATCGCGAAGGCTAGGAGCATCCAATAGAGATTCAACTTCCTGAGACAACAATACATCTGGTATGCGTTTAAATAATTTAGGTGATTCTAATAAACTGGTTGGATCATCCTTTAACAATCTCTCCTTTACCAAGAATCTATAGAATGTCTTGAGAGAGGCTAAATGCCTTGAGATAGAACTTGCTGCAAGACCCTTATCCTTTTGCCACATGAGAAAATCTCGTATCTCTGCGTGATGTGTATCTATAGGACTACTGATTTTTTTGCTCTCTAAATATTTTGCGAAATCTGCCAGATCCCTCCTGTAAGACCATACAGTATTATTTGCAAGGCCGCGTTCAACCTCAATATAGCTTAAAAAATTTTCAACCAATTCTTTCATAGCGATTCCTTGACAAACATATTTCCAAGCTTTTCTTCTTGTATAGTAGTGCTTTGCCCATGACCAGGATAAACTATTGTAGAAGGTGGCAGCGTAAACAACTTCTCTCGTATAGATTGGGATATCGCATCAAAAGATGCACCCGGAAAATCAGTCCTGCCTACCCCCTTATAAAAGAGTGTGTCTCCGCTAAAAAGTATATTCTCTATCCTAAGACAAATTCCACCCGGTGTGTGCCCCGGCGTATGGATAACTTCTAATTTTAAATCATTTAAGACTATTAGATCCTTATCCTTTACAGTAAAGACCTTAGAGTCAGATGTAAAACCGCTTGAAAGAAACAATGAAAGGTTCTTAGACGGATCTTTTAAGTATGGTTTATCCAATTTATGTATATAGACAGGCACCTTAAACTTATCATTAAGACCAATATGATCTATGTGGCCGTGCGTATTTATGATAAGTTTAGCTTCTAGATTATCTGCATCTATTATATCTTGAATCTTACGATATTCGTCTCCAGGATCAATTATAATAGCATGTCTGTACTTTTCATCGGCTAAGATATAGCAATTAGTCTGATAAATACCAACCACTACGCTTTTTAAAATCATATATCTCCTATTTTCTCTATTTAATATTATCTTTGACCTTAGAATATACAAATTCCTTATCGATCCTGAACTTTAAATCCTCTAACTTGCGCCTAAGAATATTCGTTGTATCAGATGAAAGATTACCTGTATCGATCTGTGATTTTATACCTTGCAGTTCTTTTATATAACGAATGAGCTTATTGCTTAACTCTTCTTGTAAGAGCTGGGAGAGTTTGGTCAAATTCATCACTGCTTCCTGGATACATTCTTTCTGTTTTTTGACATTGGCGCCTTTCTCTAAAAAGCTAATTAGTTCGGTGTGCCAACTTTTCCAGAAAGTAAAGTATTCTCTGTACATGGCCTCGCTTACCACAGGAACATCAGGATATGCCTGAGGTTCAAGAATCATCTCAATGGGTTCATCTGGCGTCTTCTTTTTTCTTACAAATTTTCTGCGAAATGCTTCACAACCTCCTAACGTACTAAAAATGCAAAATATTAAAATAAGCGAGATGATCTTTTTATAAAAAATCTTTAAACTCATAATCTATTTTTCCTCCTTTATTAAAGTAGTAAACTCTTTCTCATCTATTATCTTTACTCCCAACTTTTTAGCCTTATCGTGTTTTGACCCTGGGTTTACACCGATAACGACAAAATCTGTATTATTACTCACGCTTGAAGTTGCATTACCTCCTAAACTGCGCACCAACTCCTCTGCCTGACTCCTTGTATAATTTACCAATTCACCTGTGAAGACGATTGACTTACCGGCTAGAATCTGTTTTCTAAAATTCTTACCAGTTTCTTTCATATTAAGGCCACACCGGCGCAATTTCTCAATTAACAAACGTATCTCTTTCTGATTAAAAAACTCAACTATGGCTTGCGCCATTATTTCTCCTACTTCATGAATTTCCTCAAAATCAAGTTTAGTGGCAGACATTATCCTCTTCATAGTATTAAATCTCTGCGCCAAGACAAATGAGGCCTTTTCTCCAACATGGCGGATACCCAAGGCATATATAAGACGGGATAGAGGCCTAGACTTACTTTTTTTAATCGCCTCTATTAAATTGGTTGCCTTTTTTTCTTTAAAAAGTTCCAAGCCCAGCAAATCCTCATTTTTCAAATGATATATATCAGAAAAATCTTTTACTAGATTATGATCTACAAGCTGTGATACTACCGCTTCTCCCATACCCTCTATATCCATTGTATTGCGAGAAGAAAAATGCAAAATCCTCTGTTTTGCCTGGGCAGGGCAGCTTGGATTTAGACACCTGTAGGCGACCTCCTCTTCTTTTTCTTTAGTAATATTTGTCCCGCAGGCTGGGCATGTGCGAGGTACATGAACATTCTTTTCTTTTCCTGAACGTACTGAGGTAATTACCTTTACAATCTTGGGTATAACGTCCCCTGCCCTTTCTATTAACACCTTATCTTTTATCTTCAACCTCAACCTATCTATCTCGTCATAATTATGTAAAGTAGCGTGAGATATTGTTACACCTCCGCATTCAACAGGGCTTAGTTCCGCAACAGGGGTAATAACGCCCGTTCTTCCTACTGAAGGTATAACATCCAAAACGCTTGTTGTTGCCTGTGCTGCTTGAAATTTAAAAGCAACTGCCCAACGAGGACTCTTTAATGTCATCCCTAACTCCTTTTGCTGGGAAAACAAATTAATCTTAACCACCATTCCATCAACCTCATAAGGCAAGTCTTCTTTCTTCTTAGACCACAATTTATAAAATTCTATAACATCTTCTAAGTCTGCACATAGCTTCCTTTCAGGATTAACCCTTAAGCCCCAGGACTTTGCTATTTCAAAAAATTCCCAATGAGATTTAAAGATATTTTCAGGATTGACCCAGCCAAAAGAGTGTATGAACAGCTGTAAATTTCTTTTTCTAACAACTGAGGAATCTAAAAGCTTCAAAGAGCCGCTTGCTGCATTCCTGGGATTTGCAAAAAGATCTTCATTTAAGACCTTCCTCTCATTGTTAAGCCTCTGAAAACATTCTTTTTGCATAAATATTTCACCTCTTACGTCAATAGCCTTCGGGAGATTCAATCCCTTGCTACAAAAAAGCCTTAATGGCATACTCTTAATAGTCCTGATATTGTGTGTAACATCTTCTCCCTTTTCTCCATCACCCCTTGTAGAACCCCTGACAAATATTCCATTTTCATAAACGAGAGAACAACTAACGCCATCTATCTTTAAGTCTGAAACATACTCAATCTTTAGAATGCCTAAGGATTTTCTTACCCTTTCATCCCATTCTCTTAATTCATCAACCGAATAGGTATTGTCAAGAGAAAGCATCTTTACTTTATGGGTAACGGTTTTAAAACCATCGGAGATCTCACCTGAAACACGCTGGGTAGGAGAATCAATAGTTACAAATTCCGGGTAAAGCTTTTCCAGTTCTTTTAGACTACTAACAAGCTTATCGTATTCCTTATCTGATATTTCAGGATTACTTAATACAAAATATCTATAATCGTGATGTCGTATCTCATCTTTGAGCCTACCAATCTCTATCCTTGTTTTTTCCTTTTCCATGACTATCCGCCAAAATATAGTCTAGCTGCCAGAGATTCAGGAAGATTTGCCTTGATTATCTTATCTTGGGCTAACCCGATGTCGTATTCAATCCTTTTTATTTGAAGTTGTTTTTCGTCTGAATCAAATACACAATAACATGCACGGCTATCAAAATCCCTTGGCTGGCCAACGCTACCTACGTTTATAATATAGCTGTGCCTAGAAGACAATTTTATTTTTGAATCTTTTGAAAAAACAATTCCCTCATCTTTCTCAATAAAAACTCCTGGATAATGTGAGTGGCCTACAAAAAGAAATTTTTTGCTTAAGATGTTGAAATTGTTTTTTGCAATATCTAAATTAAAGATATAGCCAAAATCATATGGCTTAGTAAGTTCTGAATGAACAAGACAAAAATCTTGATTTTCAAATGTCAGGTTTAAACTTCCCAAAAAATCCTTTTCTTGACCATCTAAGGCATCTCTGGTCCAAAAAATAGACTTTTTTGCATTCATATTAAAATAAGAGGTATTAAATCTGCCTGCTACTGCCCAGTCGTGATTGCCTGCAATTATTACATCGGCGAGTTCCTTTGTCAACTCAATGCATTCCCTGGGATTGGCAGCATATCCTACAATATCTCCAAGACAAATATATTTATCAATTCTTTCTTTTTTATAGGCATCTATAACTGCAGTGAATGCTTCTAAATTCGAATGAACATCTGAGAAAATACCATATCGCATAAGTTGTGTGTCCGAACTTACCCAGCACTAATTTTCTATCGTTAAAGAATTATTGAAAATTAGTGCTGGGTTAATTCGCGCAATAACTTATGTCGTCCCTTCGGGACTCCATAAGTTATGCGCTCATTAAAACTTTATGTTAAATCCCTTAAACTCTCCAGTTGCCTTGAGCCATTTAATATCAGAATTCTCAATATACCTATCAAAGTACCTATTTATCTCTGCTAAAAGATCCTCAAGTTTTGCTTTTTCTGACTCGGCAACCATCTCTACGGCTCCATCAGCAAGATTTTTAACCCAGCCGGTTATTCCAAGTCTTAAAGCAATTCTCTCTGCAGTGTACCTAAAGCCCACCCCCTGGACCATACCATTAAAAACAACATGTACCCTAGAATGCATACTGACAGATATTTTGATGGTCGGGGAGGTGGGACTCGTCCCGACCCTATCTTTTCAATAGTCGGGATCCCGCCCTATCTTAAGATATTGGCGGGAACCCACGGCCCGCTAGTCAATCGGGGCGACAGGACTTGAACCTGTGACCTCTTGGTCCCGAACCAAGCGCTCTAGCCAAACTGAGCCACGCCCCGATGATTACATACTCAAATATATCGTTTTAGTTTAACACAAAAGAATTGGATGCGCAATAATTAGATAAACCCGTGTTCTTGCAAAAATGAAGGCGTTATTTTTGAGATTGCGCTCTTAGGAGGATTATTTTGAACATATTTGGCAAGTATATCACATTCAATGTTAAGGAAATCATTTTCCTGCTTTAGCCCCAAAGTTGTATGCTCTAGAGTAAATGGTATGAGATAGATATTAAAACCTTCTTTAGTAACTTCTGCAACTGTCAGACTGACTCCATCTAAGCAAACGGCCCCTTTTTCCACTATAAATTTTTTTAAATCCGAAGGTATTAAGATCTCGAATAAAATACCATCTTTTTTCGTAACTTTCTTGATTTTAGCAAGACCATCTATATGGCCCGTAACAAAATGTCCGCTAATCTTATCATTAATTTTTAAGGAAGATTCCATGTTTACGGAATCTCCCGTTTTGATATCTTTTAAGCTTGTTGTCTCTAAAGTCTTTACCATACAATCAAAAAATAGATTAGATCCTGCTATTTTTGTAGCTGTAAGGCAGACTCCATTCACACAAATACTATCTCCAGATCTTGTATCTTTATAAATTGCCAACGTCTGAATAATAAGCTCTTTACCATTCTTACTATCTTTAGCGTTTTTAACAATCCCTATTTCTTCGATTATTCCTGTAAACATATAAATGAGCAGACAATTTACGGGAGCGCAAGCGACCGTAAATTGTAGCCCGTAGCTATTTATTATTGATGCGTCTGCGAATTTACCCAGCACTAATTTCTTATCTACAAAAGAGCATAAAAATTAGTGCTGGGTTGAATTCGGCCAACAAACTTATGTTCGCTATCGCTCCATAAGTTTGGGCCTCATTCAACATCTCCTTCAAACAAAAAATCGTCACCGATCTTTCTGGCATTTAGATTCTTGACTTTTATTGCTTGATATATCAAATCCCTGCCTTGGCCCTCAACTGAACTAACAGAATTCTTACCACCTATAATTTTCGGGGCAACAAAGAAGTTAATCCTATCAACTAGCCTTTCATCGAAAAGCGAACCAATTAATTCCCCTCCGCCTTCTACTAAGATATTTGTGATTTCAAGCTGAGCAAGTTTGTGCATTAATTGCTTGAGATCTACCCTTCCTTTTTTCCCTTTTAATTCTAAGATAGTGACATTTCTTTCTTTTAATTTCTGTATCTTTTCAGTCAAACCCTCTAATTCTTTTAATCTAGAACGGATAACTGCAATAATTACCTTTGAATCTGGCTGAGGCGTAAAAATCTTTGAGTCTAAAGGTAT